>JANYKH010000269.1 GCA_025358235.1 Chloroflexota bacterium | reverse complement strand
CTTTCACCTGGTTGGCGCCCTCGCCATAAAATTTACATGCATTTTTTACTTCTAACATGACACCGCCCTCACAACGACCGGAAACAATCGGCGACCTTTATACGGGAAGCGCGATGGGCGGGGTAAATCGTCGCCAGCACCGCCACCAGTATTGCCAGACCGAGAGATACGGGGAAATAGGCCGGTACAATCGAGACCGTAGCCCCTTCGAAGATCAGCGGCCCCACAAGAAAGGCCAGTCCGCTGCCGCCGAGATAGCCCAGTATGCCACCGATGATGCCGACGATGACGGCTTCATAAATAAATACCCTGATGATCTGCCATCTTGAAGCCCCAACGGCCCTCATGATGCCGATGTCTTTAATTCGTTCATTTACAGAAGAAAGCATCGTGGTAATCACGGCAAAAAGCCCTATAAGGAGAGTCACGCCGCCCAGGGCCATCATGAAGCGGTTTACCCGCTCCACCATCCCCATCTCACCCTCCGCCACCTGCTTCACCGCGACGGCGCGGACTCCCGGAATCTGATTGTTTACTCCGTTGGCAATAACGTCTACGGGGCAACCATTGCATAATGCCCGGACATCAATCACAGAGAGCATGCCGGGCTTGTTGTAAGCAGTTTGGACCGTTTCCAGATCAGCAAACAACTGATAATCATCATTGGAGCCGGTCTCGTCAAGAATGCCGGCTACCGTAACTTTGGCGCCGTTCAGGTCAAGACTGTCTCCTACTTTAATATCTAAAAGCTCAGCTGCCACTGACCCGGCCAGCACCTGATCATGTCGGTTTTGATCGAAGTAATCACCTTGCCCCACCATCCACCATGTTTTAATTGCCATCTCATGTTTAGGTTGTACCCCCACCAGCGTGACGGTATGTTCCTTAATTTTCGCCTGGACGAAAAGTTTCGGCGCGATGGTGGCAATATCCTCCGCTCCCTGGATATCAAGAGCTTTCCGAATTTCGGAATCGGCTATTTGGCGGATTTCCGGCAGGCGGTCCTGTGAAATATAGTTTTCGCCTACGCTCAACTGCCCGAGGTTGACGCTGCCGAGTTTCATATCCAGAGTGCTGATCGCCGGGACGATCGTCAAGTTTGGGCCATATTTTTCAAGCTGCTGGTATATACGTTGTTGTCCCGCCAGGGAAACGGTAAGAATGGCGGCCACGGTCATTGTGCCTATCATCACGCCGAGGGCGGCAAAAAGAATACGCTTCTTTCGCGCCGAGGCGTCCTTATAAACAATATTCAGTAATTTCATTTTCAAACCTCGTAGAGGTCCGTTTTATCAGGGGTGTCAGCTGCCAATTTTTCGAGAGTGGAAGAAGAAAGCACCTGGTCAGTAGCCACCTTTACCTGAATCCAGACTTTGCGGGTGGGGCAAAAACCGGACCTCGTGCAGACTGCGGCATTATCCACGCATTCCACGGGAGCGGTGGATCCTTCAACTGCCTGGATGATATCCAGCATGCTGATTTCTGCGGGGGCCCGAGAGAGAACAAAGCCGCCATGAGAACCACGGACGCTTCTGACAAGCCCGGCGCTGGCAAGGCGGTTAAACAGCTGCGCCAGGTAAAGCGCGGATACTTCCTGCCTCCGGGAGACCTCACGGGTAAGGACGGGGCCTTCCCCGGCGTTTTGAGCCAGATCAAGCATCGCGCGAACGGCATATCGTCCTTTGGTTGAGAGTTTCAAGGAATCTCCCTCCTCCCTATATGAGTATCTTTATCATGTTAGTACAGTTTATAATGAAACCACTGGTTTGTCAAGTACCTATAGTGTGCTTTATACCTATAAGGTAGGTATTTCTGCCTAGTATCTTCCGTCCTCGGAAAGAATCCAACCGGGTAGATTCAATAAAAACCTGAATTCATGCTTTTAAGAGCACGGTAATCCCCCACTGCCGGTAACGAGGAACGCCACGTCACTTCCCCCAAAAGCCCCCACCCCTTTACATGCCCACCGGAAATAATGTACATTTAAGTTGCTGGCTATTGCGGGAGTAATTCAGCGGCTAGAATGCCACCCCTCCAAGGTGGACGTCGTGGGTTCGAATCCCATCTCCCGCTCCAAATCCTTTCAGGCAAATTCCAAACAACAACGCACGGCTAAAATTGTTCATTTTTTGGACAAATCTGCGCCTTGTCGAGGAATAGTAAAGCAGCAAATAATATGGCTAAAACCCGGGGTAATTGAAACGGGGTACGGCCGCACGGTAATTCGCAACCATTCCCCGTTGGTTAACTATTCTTGTTCTTTCCTGAGTACCATATCCGCGATTTGTTTAAAATACTCGTAGGGTTGAACGCCCTCAACCAGATACCCGCCGATGATGTAAGCCGGAATCCCGTTCACGCCGGAATTTTTAGCCCCTTGACTCTGTTCCTTGACCAGTTTCTTGTAACGCCCCTCATCCAGCCGCCGCTCCATTTCATCAGCGTCCAGGCCTACCTGTTCCGCAACTTCCTTCAGCACCGGCTTAAGGCCGATGTTCTTGCATTCCTGCCAGTAGGCTTTGAAAACCGCCAGATGGAATTCATCGAACTTCCCCATCTCACGGGCGTATTCCCCCGCTTCAAGGGCTAAACGCGTACTGGGCATGAAAGGAGATCTTTTCATCTTAAGGCCCATCTCATCGCTGTAGGCTTTGATAGCCGGCTGCAGCCCGTCAATCTCACCGGGTTTGGGCTGCCGGGGGATGCCTTCCGGTGGCATGCCCGGGCGTAATTCGTAAGCTCGCCACTCCACCTCAGCCCCGTAATCTATCTTCAGGCGTTCGGCCCGGTCCAGGCCGATAAAGCACCAGGGTCAAAGGTAGTCGGAATAAACTACAACCTTGAGATCGGTTGGTTTGGGGGATTTGTCTTTCACCATTTTGCTTCCTCCCGCCTATATTCTAATGCACCGTATCGTATTTCGCCCTGACCGTCGAAGGGTGGGCAGGCATGACAAAGACTGCCGGTAAAACAATAAAGAATAACACGGCTTGTCCTATCAGGATATATGTGAAAGCCTTTGGCACATCGCCAACCATCTGCATCACCAGAGTACAAATATTCACCATGAGCGCCCCACCCATTTGCCTCACCATCCCCCTGACACTCGTTATAGTGGCGATATTGTCCGGCAGCAGTTCAATACAGGCATTATTGGATGGCGGAATA
>JANYKH010000267.1 GCA_025358235.1 Chloroflexota bacterium | reverse complement strand
TGGAAGGGTTGATGCTGATGGCACTAAGATACGATTACAGGGGAATCCCCAAGGTTCTGGCGCTGGACGACCTCAGGATGACTTTCGCCCATCCCACCCAGGAAAATGTCGAATGGTCCAACCGGCTGCGCGCCAAGGCCGGGATTTGGTGCAAGAGAGACCACGTAACATTGGCGATGTATGATGTCGTCAGCAAACTGCCGGCGATAAACACGCCGACACTCGCGGTATACGGACGCAAAGATGCTCTGTCCAACAAGATGGGGCTGATGGAGAAGACCATCAAAGGTTGCCAAACCGCCTGGATCGAGGACACCAGCCACTTTCCGCAGTTGGAATCGCCGAAAGCTTTTCTGGAACCGGTTTTAAAGTTTTTAAAAAGTTAAGACCTACCGGGGAAACAGTACCGGTGGGTTTGATTCAACTAAACCGATTGGAAAGAGGATGTTTAGATGAAGATGATCGGCTTAACCGCGGGACGCAAGTACGGTAACTCCGAGGTACTGGTCAGAGCTGCCCTGATGGCAGCCCAGGCAAGCAGCGGCGCGGAAATAGAGCTAATCAGGCTGGCTGATCTAACTATAAAACCATGTATCGGGTGTGAAAAATGCGTCTATGAGCGTTTCGCCGGCAGAGAAGGTAAGTGCATTCTAAAAAACGACCATCTCCAGTTTCTGATGGATAAATTGATGGAATGCGATGCCCTGATTCTCGGAGCGCCCAGTTATTGTTCCCGGCCGCCGGGTTACTTGCTGATGGTGCAGGACCGCTTTCTTTCCGTCCCTTCGTCATACCGAAAACGGCTGGCCCAAAAACCAATTGTGAAGGGGGTAATTGCAGTGGGGGGGAGTGATATGGTGGGCGTGATGCTGCCGATACTTAACCGTTGTCCCGGGATGAATATGAAACTGGTTGACCAGATGATGGTTCTCTGGACATCACGCCCCGGGCAAATGCTGTTGAATGAGGCGGCCATTGCCAGGGCGGGGCAATTAGGGGAAAATGTAGCCCGTGCGGCTGCCCAGAAACCTGAAGATGGCACCTATATAAGTAAAGAGTCAAACGAGAACCTCGGGTCGTTTGACCGCAGTGATTACGACCTGACAACTCAATTAACTCCAATTCAGGAGGCCTGCCCGGTTTGCCACTCTGATTTAATAAGGCTAAGAGGAAAAACAGCCGAATGTCCCATGTGCTACATGAAAGGCACGGTTGAAGTAAATGGCGGCATGGCAACATTCGTTTGTGATCCCGTCAATCGTCCGAGTCCCTACGCGGGAGTGGCAGGCCGGAAACGCCATGACGATGACGGAATCCTGGTGGCGGACAAATTAGTGCAGGAAAAAAGGCAGGAAATCAGCGATAAAGGCCGAAAATACAGGAGCGGCATTACTGTGATTAGACCCCCCGAAATTGCGAAGTAATCCTCAAATATTTTGATTTGACCGATAGAGTCCCAATCCCCTGACTAAGAAACATTTTCTTAAGTTGAAAGAGTGGTCTTCATCGCCGCGGTTGGCAAGTCTCTGCCGGTATTGCCAGTAGCATCTGCCGGATTCGCGGCGTAGTCTACTTTAAACCCTCAATTGCCTCTTCATTCTTTATGATTTCCGAAGACCAATTATCGGTTTGTTTACGCCTCTGAATCAATCGCTATTTCCATCAAAGAACTTTTGTCCTCCGCGGTTCTGACTAAACCTGTTTAGCTTGCGTTTAACCCCTGATATTCAAGGTGATGGTGCTATATTGCATCCTCGGCTACAATTCACCCAAACACGGCATCAGTACTAAAGCTCAAGATGATAATAAGTATGATTACTTATTTCTCCTTCAATTCAAACCTTTAGAATATTGTTATAGGGGATACGGGTGAGAGCCTTAGTCTCCTTGCAGGCTGTTTTACGAGGCTAAAGCGATGGTTCGCCTATGGAAGTTAACAGACAAATTTCGCCAGACGAGTGAACGTCTTATTGGCGGTGAAATAGGGAGGACGAAGGTGTATAAGAACAAAATATTTACAATCATGTTAATTGCAATTCTGATTGCAACCAGCCTGATGACGCAGGGTGCGCTCTCCGTAGCGAACGAAGCGTCCGTGCCGGTTGCTTTCAACTCCGCTCAGCCCGCGGCGATTGTCCCGGCTGATGTGGATGTCACGGCTCCGGGGCCGGCTGTAATACAGCCGCCAACGACGAGCCGGGCAGCCCTGGCCCCCATA
>JANYKH010000261.1 GCA_025358235.1 Chloroflexota bacterium | reverse complement strand
CTTTCTGGCGGTCACAAAAGAAATCGAACCTGTACTCCTCGTGCCTATTGGTTTTGGTATCATCCTAGGTAACCTGCCACTGGCTGGCCTTTCCGCTCATAACGAGGAAGGTATTTTGGGTATCCTTTACAGCGGCGGTATCCTCAACGAACTTTTCCCCTGTCTTCTCTTCATCGGCATCGGCGCGATGATCGACTTCGGTCCAATGCTGGCTAACCCGGTTGTCCTGATCTTCGGCGCCGCCGGCCAGTTCGGTATCTTCCTGACCCTGCTCATTGCTCTCGGACTTGGCTTTTCACGCGAGCATGCGGTCTCCATCGCCGTTATCGGCGCCTGTGACGGCCCCACGGCCATTTACGTTTCTTCCAAATACGCACGCGAATTACTGCCGGCGATCTCTATCGCGGCTTACTCATATATGTCCCTGGTTCCGATTATCCAGCCCCCGATTATGCGGTTCATGACCACCAAGAAAGAACGGGCAACTTACATGGCACCCGGCGAAGGTAAGGTCTCCCAGACCGTTAAGGTGATCTTTCCCGTGGTGACCGGTATTATTACGATCCTTATAGCCCCGATGGGCGCCCCTCTGATGGGTATGTTGATGCTGGGCAACTTCCTGAAGGAATCAGGCGTTGTCGGCAGGCTTGTTACCGTTTCTGAGTCGACCATCGCCAACGTGGTTACCCTTTTCCTCGGCTTGACCATCGGCGCTTCGATGCTTGGCGGCAACTTCCTGACCTACCAGACCATTCTAATCTTCATTCTTGGCCTTCTCGCCATTGCCCTGGATACAGTGGCCGGTGTGGCGATTGGTAAGTTAATGAGAATTATCTCCGGCGGCAAAATTAACCCGTTACTCGGCGCAGCGGGTACTTCCGCTTTCCCGATGTCATCCCGTGTCGTGCACAGAGAAGGACAGAAAGCCAACAAGAAGAACTGGCTTCTGTTCCACGCGGTTGGCGCCAACACTGGCGGCCAGGTCGGCTCGGTCATGGCGGCAGCAGTTATGCTGGCAGTTATGGCGGGTATGGGAATTCTGCCCAAATAAGATATCTAGTTTGTTAATCAAAGCCCCGGTCCGGGTAATCCGGCCGGGGTTTTTGTTTGGGCGCGTTTCCGCACTACGGGTGAATTTACAGAATTTGTATCAGGGTATAGAACGCCGAAAAAACGTGGTCCGGATAATCTATTTTGTTCCGGTTACGTCCCGGATGATCAAAGCTGTTCGTGTCTGACCGCTGCTATCTGTAAAGAAGGAACTGGAAACCTCGCCCTGAAAAATGGTTCCGTCCTTGCGCCTGAGGCTCAGTTCGCCTTTGAACTTACCGGTTTTTGCCCGTTCCTCGGTGGCAGTTTTCAGCCGGGGGTCATTTAGTTCCACGAGACCATCCCTTCCCCGTGCCATAAATTCTTGCCGGGTCAGCCCGAACATGCGGCAGGCGGCATCATTGACATCCTGCACGGAACCATCAGGCGAGGTCAGAATAACCGCGTCAAGGTTGTTTTCAAAGAAAGCACGGTTTTTATCCTCGCTGGCCCGCAAGGACTCTGCGGCTTGCCGACGTTCCGTGATTTCCGTTACGCTCATCCGGATGTGCCCCTCCGAATGATCAGCGATGCTTTCCATTAAGGCGCAAAAAGTCGATTTATCACCCCGGACCATTACTATTTCACAACGCTGCATCACCCGGGTTTTAAATGCCTGCTTGATATGAAAATAAAAGGCGTCCTGGGATTCCGGCGCAATAAACCTGGACAGCGGCGTATGGATTAATTTATTTCTATCGACGCCTAAAAGCCCGGCAACCGTCAGATTGGCTTCGGCGATATCACCGCTTTTTTCCAGCGCGAGATACCCTACCGGCGCATTTTCAAAAAGTTCCATGAATTTATTGCGCGATTCTTGTGCCGCCCGCTGGGCGTCCCGTAAGTCTTCTGCCTGTGTTTCAAGCTCAACGTGATGCAGCGTCAGTTCTTCAATCAGCTTCTGATTTTGAGCATCGCTGGCCTTTAGGGCCTCTTCGGCATTTTTCCGTTCAGTGATATCAATCTGAGTAGAAATAGAATAGGGTTGGCCGTTCAGACTGATTTTTTCATTAGATGAAAGCACAGTCAGGCTTTTGCCGGTTTTGGTTTGCACCCTCATTTCCATGTTTTGCTGGATGCCTTTTTCCAGGAACGACTTTAAAACACGTGCCCGTTCTTGGGGGTCAATGATGTTCAATTCCGCCGAGGTATGGCCGATTACCTCTTCGCGGGTGTACTCCATCAATTTCAAAAAGCTATCGTTAACCTCAACCCAGCGTCCATCCGGGAGGCGGGCAATGGTCTGTGGGACAGGGCTGTCATGGAAGGCTTTAAAGAACCGCGTTTCGCTTTCTTTCAGAGCTTCTTCCGCTTTCTTGCGGTCTGTAATGTCGTG
>JANYKH010000250.1 GCA_025358235.1 Chloroflexota bacterium | reverse complement strand
GGCGGATCGCAATGACATGCTGAGTAAACTGACGCGGGCGATGACATCAGTTGTGCGGAAGTTTATACTGGAATAATAAATTTAACCGGGGGATTGATTGATTCTGATAACGTGCCCCGGCTGCAGGCTAAAATTGAATTCCGAGAAAACAGGGTTCAGCCAGGATTATGATGCCTCGCTGGCCTGCTTGGACGTGCTTTACCAGCTAACGGCTTTTACCCTGTCTCCGGGGGAGCCGGACTTTATCCACCAGATAGTTGTGGACACCTACCGCGCCCAGCACCACGCCCCGAACGATAAACCTGTCTCGATAACCTTTGCGCTGATCGGTCTATACCTGGTTTTTGAGAAAGGCTACACCGGCCGTCAGGTACAGTTAGCGCACATGACACTGGCTAAACGCAACCGCGAATGGCCGAATTTTAAGAATCCCCGTAAAAAGAACGCGGTGACCGTGCAAGACGTCCTTGAAGAGCCGGGGACTGACAACCACCGCGTGACTATTATGCGGTGGGCCGAGGCGGTGTGGGCAGATTGGGAACCAGAGCATGAAGCAATACGGAAACTGGTGGAGACTTATTTATTCGTCTGAGTCCGCCGGACGGTTGAATTCATCGATGTCCGGCAGGGTCTCATCAAGATAGCTCTGAAGAATCAGCGCCGCCGCCACAGCGTCGTCATGTTCTTTATGCCCGACTTTGCCGGAGAGCTTCATGATCTTTTTGGCGGAGACGCTGGTAAGACGCTCGTCACGGTACTCCACCGGCACAGACGTCTCTGCCATCAAACGGGAGATAAAGGCCTGCACCTTGCCCGCCTGGTGCCCCACAGACCCGTTCATGGCGCGTGGCAGGCCAGAGATAACCTTCTCTATACCCTGCGCCTGGATTATGTCAACAATGGACTTAATTGCGACCGATTCATCGTGATACTCAATGATGGTCATCGGGGTAGCCAGGATGCCCGCGGGATCGCTCACCGCGACCCCGATGCGCCGGTCCCCAACATCCAGCCCCATTACGCGCCCGATGGCCTGCCTCCTAAGCCTTAATGAGCGAGCGGGCCACCCGCAGCGCCTCATCAATCTTTTCGGGGAACTTGCCGCCGGCCTGGGCCATCGTCGGCTTGCCGCCGCCACCGCCACCAGCCACTTTAGCCGCCTCACGGACGATGTTGCCGGCGTTGAAACCTTTTGCCACGAGGTCTTCAGTAACGGTTGCAAGGAACAGAGGCCGGCCTTCATAGACCGTGCCCAGCACGATAACCGCGCTCTGGAGTTTGTCCCGCAGGTAGTCGTTCATTTCCCGCAGCAAACCCTGGTTCACCGGCGATGTTTTGGCCACCAGTACCGAGAACCCGTCAAATTTTTCAGCTTTACCGAGCAGTGTTTCCGCTTCTTTCAGTCCGAGTTCGGTTTGCAGCTGGCTGACCCGTTTGTGTTCGCAATCAAGGTCAACCACGATAGCGCCAACCTTATCGACGACTTCATCTTGGCCCGCGCCAATCGCACGTGCGATGGTCTCGAGTTCAGAGAGTTTCTTGTAGAGTAATTCCTCCGCCTTGCGGCCGGTAACAGCCTCGATACGGCGGAGCCCCGCCCCGATGCCGCTTTCCCCGGTAATCATGAAAAAGCCGATCTGGCCGGTGGAATCGATATGGGTGCCGCCGCAGAGTTCGGCGCTGACGGCAGGCTCGCCGACTTTTACCAATCTCACCGTTTCGCCGTATTTTTCGTTGAAGAGCGCCATGGCGCCTTCCGCCACCGCTTCTTTATACAGGCGTTCCCGGCTCGTGACTTCAATGTTGCCGCGCACGTTGGCATTGACGATTTCCTGGATTTTTCTTAACTGTTCCGGGGTAACAGGTTCAAGGTGTGAAAAGTCGAACCGCAATCTGTCCGGCCCTACCTGGGAACCGCGCTGTTGGACGTGCTCGCCGAGAACCTGGCGCAGCTACGCATATCAGCTGGCAGATTGGTTGAGTTTCTGCGAGAAGGCTGGCCTTGAGTGGCGGCGCATCACGGAGCTGAATATCGCGACTTATCGGAATATCCTCGCATCGGAATCGAGCCTCCAAACGGGTCGGCCGCTCAAGCGGACCACGATCAACCACAAACTGTCCGTGATCTGCGGGTTCTACCTGTTTGTCCAGAAGAAAGGGTGGATCGATGTAGTTCCGTTCGAACTGGAAGCCGCTCGAGTTTCTTATAGGACCTTCGGAGATCTCAAGCCGCGCGCCAAACT
>JANYKH010000209.1 GCA_025358235.1 Chloroflexota bacterium | reverse complement strand
GGGCTAGACAGGTTTCAAAAACAACTTCATGCTACAAATAATATAGACAGAACAAGACCAAAACCTATCCCGGAACCGCAACCCCTCATACTCCTTCAAGAACCTCATTCAGGGAGAGAGTCAGAGTGAGGGGGAAATCAGTGCAGTCACCCCACAGGTTGCACACCCTGAACGCATCGTGAATGTGAGTGAAAGGAAATGTCGCCGGACGAAACCTGGCAGGCTAATCGTCTGTAATCTCTTCTGCGCTGGCCACGCCCTCAGCCCCCGCCTCCATCACCAGCAGCCGCACCTTCAGCGGCAGCCCGCCCCCATAGCCGCCCTTCCCCCCGCCGCTGGCCAGTACCCTGTGGCACGGGATAATTATCGGCAGCGGATTGCGCCCCAGCGCCTGACCCGCCGCCCGGTACGCCCGCGGATAACCCGCCGTCTCCGCCACCCATTTGTAACTCCGGGTTTCCCCGTGAGGGATTGAAAGCGTAATCTCCCAAATTCTCCGGTCGAAAACCGTATGCCCGCCCAGGTCCAGCTTCCCGCCGAATTCCGCTTGCCTGCCTTTGAAATAGGAACTCAGCACCTCCGCCAGCTTGCGGAAATGCTTCGGTGAATACTCCGCAGCCTCCGGGGGGCTAAGTTCTCGGAGGGCATCTTCCGGAGTGGGGTGGGGGAATGTAAGCGCCTTCAATCCCTTATCGGATGACAGCGCCCCCATCCAGCCCCACCCCGTTTTGAAAACGCTGAACCTCAGCGTATTTATCGTGTCAGGTTTCTTACTCAACTTTTGGTTCGATGAGTCCGTAATTGCCGTCTTTCCTGCGGTAAATCAGCTTTAGGTTATCAGAGTCGCAATCGACGAAGAGGTAGAAGTCATGCTTCAGCACTTCCATCTGCTCGATAGCTTCCTGCATGCTCGCGGGCTTGATCTGGAATCTCTTAATCTTAACTACGCGGCGCTGGGTAGATTTGGCGCGCTTCGGTACGGCTGTCTCTACCTCCTCCGGAGCCTCTTCCAGAGCCTCGATGTCAGTCCCCTCTTTTTCCGCGGCATTGCCTTCCTTCCGTACGTTCCGGCCCTTCTTAACCATCTTGCCCTTGTAATCTTCAATCTGGCGGAACATTACATCGAAGACTTTATCGATCCCCTTGATCTGATCCTCGCCGTGGGCTGTCCCGTGGAACCCCGCCCCGTCTCCATCGATGTTCACCCGTACCACGATTCTCTTGTCAGGTGTTTTGGTCTTCTCTTCGGCGATTTCTACCTTAGCCTCGAGGATATTGGGCCAGTATTTGGCCAGCTTGCCGATCTTCTTGTTGGCGTAGTCCTGTACCCGCTGTGATACGGCGATGTTCGTGCCTGTGACCTGTAGTTCCATACTATCCTCCTGGATTATATTTCTCTTGCCGGTACCAGTCCCCACACTGTCGCCGCGCCGCCCAGTCTGGCTGCGGTCGCGCAGGCCTCAAGAGTAGCGCCGCTGGTGGAGACATCATCTATTATCAGCACGTGTCTGCCTTTAAAGCAATCACCCGCATACGTAAATGCATCCCGTAAATTTTGCAGGCGTTCCTCACGGTTTCCCGTCCTGGCCTGGGGAATGGTGGGTCTTGTCCTGACCAGACCGTTTTCCGCGAACGGGATGCCCGTCAGTTGGCTGAGATTCTTGGCCAGCAGGCCGGACTGGTTATAGCCGCGCTCCCGCAAACGGCTGTCGTGCAGCGGTACGGGGACAATCAGGTCTGCGGGGAGAGGGTTCAAGGAAAGGTAGTCCGCCAGTATTTGCGCCAACTCCGGCGCGATAATGCGGACATTGTTGTATTTCAGTTCGTGAACGGCCTGCCGCATGGCCCCCTGGAAAGTATACGGCGCGCGGATTCCGTCCAGGTTATGGAGAATTTCATGGCAGTTATCATGGTTGGATTGCGGGCGCCCGCAGCGAGGGCAAAGGGCCCCCATGATGGGGGTAAGTGAATCAAAACAAGAATGGCAAATTAGTTGACCTTCCCCGCCGCATCCCACACACCACCGGGGAAAAAGAAAATCCAGTGCCTTCCCCTTCAGGTCAGCTATTCGAAGCATCGCTTAAATGGAGCCTCACTCGGAGCCTCTATTTTTTCCGGATGACCGGCGCGATATCACTATTAGTTTACCGGAACAAACCGGGACAGGTACTAAGTGCGGGGACGGGAATTGTGAAACGCACCGCTCATGATCGGTTCGTTGATATATACATCGCCGTTGCGTATCTTCAGGTTGAATCCGCAATCAGGATTGGTGCAGATCCAGGCCTTGTAGTGTATTGTCGCGCCCTGGCTGCCGAAGTCTGACAACGGGACCAGGTCACCGGTATTGCACTTCTGGCATTTAGGCAAAGCAAATTGTTCCATGAGCCTCTCCTCCCAACCGGTAAATATTAAGTCAACTCAGTATACATCATGAGTATAGGCTTGGCAATAGGATGTCGATTATGCAGTCGCTTCGGATAGTCGTACATGACTGAGTTCCGTGTAGACCGCTCCGGTACGGAGTAATTCGCTCTTCATCAGGTTCACTGATGTCACTTTAAAAGGCCCCATTGGCGGCAATTGCGCCGATTGGAGCGCCTGTCCCATCGCCTGCCGTTCCTGTATCGTGGACTGTTCCCTTAATCTCGCCAGCGTCAGGTGGGGTGCGAAAGGCCGTGATTCCGGCCGGAAGCCCAGCGGTTTCATGGCCTCTTCAATATTATTCTGCAGCTGCAGCAAGCAGTCTAATTCGCCGGATAAACCTACCACGACGACATCAACCCGCCGCATGTTCGGGAACGCCCCCAGTCCGCCCATCCCCAGGCTAAATGGCGTGGTTTGTTCCGCCCCTTTTGCCAGCGCTACCGTGACGGAGTCGATCTTGTTTTCTTCGATACTCCCCAGGAACTTGAGCGTCAGGTGGAGGCTGCTCACATCTACCCATTTGGCAGAGATTGAAGGAAATGACTTCTTCAGGTCTGTTTCCAGTTTCTCCAGGTGGGCCCGTACTTCTTCGGGAAGATTGATTGAGATGAACGTTCTAATTTGTGCCATTATTTTATTCCTATCAGCTTTTGAGCGTTTTGTCCCAGTATCAGTTCTTTGTCTTTATCGGCTAAACGGCTTGACCGTATTTCATTAATAACCCTCTTATGGGGCATAAGCGGGCTGTCCGTACCGAACAATATCTTTTCCGCACCAGTTATTCCGCTGACGGCGGTATAGATATCCTGTTTGTAAAGAAACGGCGATGCTGCCGTATCGTAATAAACGTTCTTAAGAGTCCTTTTTACTTCCGGCATCAGTTCATAGAAGGGCAGGCCGCCCCCCCAATGCGCCATGACGATTGGCTGGTCCGGAAAGGCGCTGACAAAAGGATATAAAAAATCCGGCGTGATGTCTTCCTTGCCTGGATAGACATGCCCCACCGGTTCTGAGCAGTGCATTAAAAGTATCAAATTATGTTTCTTTAAGTTTGACATAATCCCTGAGAGGTAGTTGCTTCCCGTCTTCAGAAAGTCCCTTCCAAATCGTACCTCACCTACCCCTTTCAACCCCGCCGCCGCGCACCGTTCTATTTCTTCGTTCACCCGGTCCGGATTGTCCGCCGGTATCGCCCCGAATCCCACCAGACGGTCCGGGAAAGCGCGCACAGATGCCGCGATGTATTCATTCGTTAGCCGGCAGAGCGTCGCATCGGACCAGTCGAAATTAAGCGCCACGGATATATCAACCCCATCGCGGTCCATACTTTCAATGAGGTCTTCGGCGGTGGCCATGCCAGCTTTATCGCTGGCGTACATTGAGGCGAAGCGGGGTTCGGTCTTTAAAAACCGTTCCCGCTCCGCCTTAATTTGTGGAGGAAAAATGTGGGTGTGGAAGTCTATTATCACTTCCGACCGTTTAGGCTTTCTTTTCAGCAGGCTTCTTTTCGCCGGCTTTACCTTCAGCTTCAGCAGGGGCGGCTTCGCCTTCGGCGGTAGCAGCGTCTCCGGCCTCAACCTTGGCCTTGGGTTTGACTTCTTCGAACTCGTATTTCTTAGCCGCGCCGATCTTGGCGATAAGCTGATTAATATCCGTTCTGATCGTTACTTTCTCGCCAAGTTTCAAATCCCTGACGTGAATGGCATGTTCTTCCGCCAGTTCTTTCAGATCGACATCGATCTGGGCGGGGAGATCGGAGGGGAGGCATTCTACCTTAAGCCGGGTTACGCCTATGTTAAGCTGGCGGCCCTTGCCTTTCAGTGCCACTGATTCGCCCATGAATACAATGGGAATGCTGGACTTGATGGGCTTGTCCGGCTGCACCTGGTAAAAATCAACGTGAATGAGCTTGCGGGAGATCGCTTCCGCCTGTACTTCGCGGATGAAGCAGTCTCGTGCCTTTCTTTCCGGCTTGATGGTCAGCTTGATGGGGCGCGTCGTGCCGGCAGCCCGCACCATTTTGTCCAGTTCTGCTGAAGAGCACTGGATCGCCACTGATTCGACTCCTGAGCCGAATACGTGGGCGGGAGTAAGTCCCTCACGTACTAATGAACGGGATTTTTTCCCGAGGATTACCCGTTTCGTTGCTTCTAGTTTAAGATGATTATCCACTTTCGCATTTCCTCCCTGAACATCTTATTTAATCATATACGAGCAAATAAATCAACGCGGGATTCAGCGGAAAATATTATTCCGGTTTCCGCCCTTGTTTAATTCGCAAATATTGTGGATTGACTCTGATCTGGACTTGGTATAATGTGGGCCTGTGAACCGAACTCCTGTTAACCGCATATTCGCTTTTGATGCTCTGCGCTTGCTGGCCATGATCTTTGTTCTGCTGACCCACGCCCTGATCATGTTAGACGGCGATTCCATGCTCAGAGTCTACCTCGGGGTAATCGGCAATGGAATATTCTTCTTCATTTCCGGCTATCTGGCCATCTACAATAATAAAAACAGCGGTTTAAGTTTTTGGTCATTTCTCTCCCGGCGCACAGGGCGGATCTATCCGCTCTACTGGATCGGGCTCGCTTTGTTCCTCGGTTCAAGCTATTGGATCAATCAAACCTGGGACTGGCCGACCGTCATTATTAATTTTCTCGGCTTACAGGTGTTAACTACCCCGTTGTTCACCCAATTTATTTCGCTTTACTGGTTTGTCAGCGCCATTCTGCTCTGTTACGCGGTTTACCCGTTTATCACACAAAAGGGGAGTCTGAGTACTATCATCCTAAGGAGCATATTGGTCTTCGGAATTCTTGCCCTGGTCAGAATTACTACCCAGCTTGTGCTAAGCAGCTTTTTTGAATATTTCCTGTTTTTTGTTCTGGGCATCTTGAGCGCCCGGGCAAAAATATTTGATACTGCCAGTTTCAAGACATACGGTCTGGCTTTGTATTTTGTTCTCGCCGCTTTGGTTGGGGTCGTGTTGGTATTTGAGCCTGTGATGCCCGGCTATCTCGCCCGGATAAGCTTGCAAACGATGATTAATTTTGGAATGGTGACTCTCATCAGAATCGCGATTGTCTTCACTATTAGCGCCGGTATTTATTGGGCATGTGCGCGCTTGGAGTGGCCTGCTTTTTTGAAAAAAGTGATTATCAGCGGGTCATTTGCCGCGTTTTGCGTTTATCTGCTCCACCCGAGTATTTATATTTTGATGGAGCAGTTATTCCGCCCGCCTAATATTAATATTGACGGTCTGATATTATTAGCCGCCAGTCCTTTCATTTTTCCGGTTGGCTTCTACCTTCAGCGTTTTGTTGACGGACTGCCAATTTTCCGCCGCACAAATTAGCATCCAATGTGCTTCACGACAATTCCTCAGATCTAAACTATAATGTTCTTATGAAAGTCGGTATAGTCATTTTGGTAGTTGGGGTCTTACTGCTGCTCGTTTCAATCCCCTATTCCATCTTCACCCTCTTTATGGGTATTCAGAACCTCACCCAGAATGACCTCTCTGCCGGTTTTCTCGGCTATTCCGGCCTGATCGGCGTCATCCTGGGCTTTATCCTCACCGTCATTGGCGCTACCAGTGTCTTCGGCCGGCCCCGCAGCCGCTGACAGACCGGATGGAAGTAAGTGGTGGACATTACAAAAACCCTTTACGTCAAAGACCGGAAAGCCTGGCGGGAATGGCTGGCCGCCAATTTCACCAAAGAAAAAGAAATCTGGTTGATATATCCCGCCAAAACTTCGGGCAAACCGCGCATCCCGTATAATGACGCCGTCGAAGAAGCTTTGTCTTTCGGCTGGATAGACAGTACTGTCAAACGCCATGATGAACAATCGTCGGCTCAGCGTTTTTCACCCAGAAACCCCAACAGCCCCTATTCCCAATCCAACAAGGAAAGACTCAAGTGGTTAGCTAAACAGGGCTTACTTCACCCTTCGGTGCGGGAACCAATTGAAGTAGTTCTCCGCGAAGAATTTGTGTTCCCTCCGGATATTTTAGATGCTCTCAAAGAGAACCGCAAAGCATGGGAGAATTACCGGAAATTCTCACCGGCATATCAGCGGATTCGCATCGCATATATCGAAGGTGCCCGCAGCCGGCCGGGTGAATTCAAAAAACGATTGAACAATTTCATAAAGAAGACTGAACAAAACAAGCTGATTGGATTCGGCGGAATCGAAAAATATTACTAGGTTACGTTCTGTGACATTGATTCAGTTGAAAGGTTATTGAACGGACTCTGGCTTAAGAGTCGCGGCGTCATGAATATCTGATGCTGCCTTAAGAGGCGTTCCATTCTTGCCATACGCGGTTTACCTGACCCCTGTTGGTAAGAGAATGCCGGTGTCTAAACCAATCTATCGCCTCCTCTTTGAGATGAGGATGGGTGGAGTGGACCTTAGAATATTCTCCCCTTTCCACGCCGGACAGACTCGAGTTTAATTCTGCCTTGAGCGCGGAAAGGGGTCGGGGGATAGGTTTATCCTTAAGACAGCCTGTGAACCAACCACCTGACCAATCTGTCCATATTATCGTGCAAAATGCTTAAAACCCATTGGACTCCCACAGTCTCAAGGGTATATAATTGTTCCAGCCAAAAAGCCAGGTTTGGGGGGTCTTTATAGTGTTGAAACCGGAAATACCCAGCGCCGCTTCCTCTGAAATTAAACCCCGCTCCCTCGATGAACTGAAACAGACCGCCGTCAAAATCCGCCGCAATATCATCACCATGATCGGTAAAGCTGCCAGCGGCCACCCCGGCGGTTCGCTTTCTGCTGTTGAGATTCTCTCTTCCCTCTATTTCCGTGAACTTCATGTCCGCCCCACCGCCCCAAACTGGCCGGACCGTGACCGCTTTATCCTCAGCAAAGGCCACGCCGCTCCCGCTCTCTATTCCATCCTCGCTGAGGCCGGCTTCTTCCCTGAAAAGGAATTGCTCACCCTCCGCCAGATTGACAGCCGCCTTCAGGGCCACGCTGACCGCACCTCGACTCCCGGTGTTGAAAATTCCTCCGGCAGTCTCGGCCAGGGCCTTTCCTTTGGCATCGGCGCCGCTCTTGCTGGGAAAATGGATTCTAAAGCCTGGCGCGTCTACGTCCTCATGGGTGACGGCGAGCAGGATGAAGGCCAGGTTTGGGAAGCCGCCATGGCCGCGGCCCACTATCGTCTTGATAACATGGTCGCCATTATCGATAATAACGGCCTTCAAATCGATGGCTGTAACTGCGATGTCATGGGCATTGACCCCCTCGATAAAAAATGGGAAGCCTTCGGCTGGAACGTCATCTCCGTCGATGGCCATAACTTTGAGCAAATCCTTGCCGCTCTGGCCGCCGCTAAAACGGTCAAGGGCAAGCCTACCATGATTATCGCCCACACCGTCAAAGGCAAAGGTGTCAGCTTCATGGAAAATAACGTCGATTATCACGGCAAGCCCCCCAGCCCCGCCCAGGTGGAGCAGGCCCTCAAGGAGTTGGTTTAAATGGCAGAGCTGGTTTCACTCCGCGAAACTTACGGTAAAACCCTCGTCGAGTTGGGCCGCACCAATCCGGATGTCGTCGTCCTGGACTCGGATCTCTGTAAGTCCACCATGACGCAGTATTTCCTGAAAGAATATCCCAAACGTACATTTGACGTCGGCATCGCCGAGGCTAATATGATCAGCATCGCCGGTGGTATGGCCGCTTCCGGCAAAATTCCCTTTGCCAGCACCTTCGCCGTTTTTCTGGGCCGCTGTTTCGACCAGATTCGCATGTCAATCGCCCAGCCCGGCCTCAACGTGAAACTGGTTATCACCCATGCCGGCCTTTCCGTCGGCGAAGATGGCGCCTCCCACCAGGCTATTGAAGACCTGGCATTAATGTGTTCACTGCCCGGTTTCCGGGTTATCGTCCCCGCGGACTCCATTGAGGCCGCCCAGGCCGTCAAATTTGTGGCGGAAACCTACGGACCTTTTTACGTCCGACTCGGTCGCCCCGCCGTCCCCGTGATCCACTCCGCCGAGTATAAGTTTCGACTTGGCAAGGCGGATGTGATGCGTGACGGCAAGGATGTTTCCATTCTGGCCATCGGAATTATGGTCGCGGAAGCCCTTGAAGCGGCCAAAACCCTTGCCGCTGAAGGTATCAACTGCCGTGTCCTGAATATGTCTTCCCTAAAACCCATCGATGAAGCCGCGATTGTCAAAGCTGCCCTTGAAACTGGCGCTATCGTCACCGCGGAAGAACATCTGGAACACGGCGGGCTCGGCAGCCAGGTCGCCAAAATTGTGGCGCGCCGCCAACCTGTCCCCATGGAATTTGTCGCGATTCAGGACACCTACGCCCAGTCCGGTAAACCCGCAGACTTGCTCCAGCGTTACGGCTTAACTTCAGCCGCCGTCGTGGAAAAAGTACGCGCCGTCCTCAAAAGGAAGAATTCAACACTCTCCCCCTGCTAAAAACTATCTGGATATCCCAACTTTTGTCCTCTCCCCGCCGCGGGAGAGGATCGAAGGTGAGGGGGTTTAATAATCGCCATTCCTGGGCGCTCTCACATCCCGATGAAATCGGGACGGAAATCCCACGGGTAAACAAAAATCGATCGAGTTTCTAGCCGAAAAATACGGCCAGAGTCTGGCAGAACTCTTTAGCCTTCTGTTTGTAAACCGAATGACCCGCGTCGTGGAATATCTTGATTTCACAGTTCGGTATCACCTTTGAAGCGGCGTAGCCGTGCTTTACGGGGATTACATAATCCTTCGCTCCCCATACCAGCAGCGTCGGTACCAGCATCGTGGACAGCTGCCCTACAAGGTTAATCCTCTGGCCTTCCCAGTTGATCATTGCCAGGCTCAGGCTGATGGAAAATGTGGAAAGCAGCGCCATCTGTTTGACCTGACCCCCTTAAACGAGTCCAGTCTTAATGTTAGACTGTGACCGAAAGGAGAGGGTTAAATGCCAAAGAAATTCAATACCCCAGAGCAGATCATCGGCAAGCTGCGTCAGGCCGAGGTCTTAATCAATCAGGGA
>JANYKH010000194.1 GCA_025358235.1 Chloroflexota bacterium | reverse complement strand
CAGTTCTTTAAGGACTTTTTCAGCGGCTATGCGGTAATTTGTTCCGCAAAAAACAATGTGATATGCGATGAGGTCGCCGTCCCTCGTGAGCACGGCTTTGGCGGTCCTTGACCCGATGTCTATGCCAATAATATACGTCATTTATTAAAGAAACTCGCTTCTTTTAAGACTCTTTCCTGGGTGGGCAGGGTATCTCCCCGCTTCTGGGCCGCTTCCCACTGCTCTTTGGCGAGTAGCGCGGCTCCCAGCGCCCCGCTTATCAGGGGATCAGGCGGCACCAGCACCGGGAAACCAAGCTGGTCTGAAACCGCTTTGACAACGCCCACGTTTTTGGCCACCCCGCCCGTAAACACCACGTCCGGCTGGATTTTAACCGCCCGCAGCATGCGTACGGCGCGGCTGGCGATGGCTTCGTGCATTCCGGCCAGTACATCCTCTATCGCCGCCCCTTCAGACATGCGGGCGACGATTTCCTGCTGCGCGAAGATGGTGCAGATGCTGGCAATGCTGATTTTGTGCTGGCTTTTTAATGATAACGGCCCTAGCTGGTCCAGTGTTAGACCCAGCGTCCCCGCGATAACTTCCAGAAAGCGGCCTGTCCCGGCCGCGCACCGCTCGTTCATAACGAAGTCCAGCAGTTTGCCGTTGGGGCCGAGTTTCAGTCCCTTGGCGTCCTGTCCGCCGATATCGAGGGCGGTGTGAGCGGTGGGGAAAAGGTGGACAACGCCCCGGGCATGGCAGGTGAGTTCTGTCATTTGCTTATCCGCGAAAGGGACATTGATGCGGCCGTAGCCGGTGGCTACGATATAGGCAATCTCCGTAAAAGGTACGCAGGCCTGCGCCAGAGCCAATTCCATGACCTTGTTAGCCAGGCGGCGGTGTTCGGCGCCGGTGTGGTTCTCGACACGGGCCTTAATGTTTGAATTAGCGTCAATGACGACGACCTTTGTCATCGTCGATCCTAGATCCAGTCCTGCGAAATATATGGCGGGCCTCCTGAACAATTAATGAACGCGATCGGCTCTTGTTAAAACGATAACATTCTGTGTTGGCTGCTTCAAGTGTCCAGCGGTTGAACCACCCTCTGAGCGGCTATGCGCTGGCGCGCTTAATGTCCCCTCACCTCAATCCTCTCCCTCAAGGGGAGAGGAAGAAAGTAACTTGATATTTACAGTAATTCCCTCGCCCTAGAGGGCGAGGGTTAGGGAGTGGGTGAAACCTCAAAAACAGTCCCCCTTCCGCGAAAAACAAGTCTGTTTTGCTGCCAACTTAAATGCGGAAGGGGTTAGGGGATAGCAATTAATATTTTGATGGCGAAACAGTCACCTGTCCCCTTATTATGATTCCACCCGTGGAATGCCGCTTCTTTACCCTATTATTTCCAGGAATCCCTGGACGCGGGTGCGCAGCTGCCCTACTGTCGCGGCAGAATAATCATGCTCTACGAACAATACGGGTATGTTCTCTTTCTCAAAATAGTCACGCAAACCCGGCACTTCATACGAATGCGAGTCGCAATAACGCAGCACTTCAAGAATCAGCCCGTTAACTTTCCAGGCGGCGATATAATCTTTCAGATAGCTGAACCTCTCGTCGAGGTCCGCCATGTAGTCCTTTTTACCGCCTCGCGGCATTGTCTGGAGGAACGTACGCGGCGATCTCAGATCAATCAGATAATGCTCTGCCAGTGCGGTCATCGGTTCGGCTTTGGTGCTGACATCTTTAAAATAGGGCCGACTGCCCATGTCCGTATCGTCAATAACGACGTTCGCCCCGGTCTCTTCAATCAGGTCGATCAGCGTGCTGTTGTCCATGATGCTGCCCCACACCAGCAGGCGTGCCGGTTTCCCGGCGGGGCCGTTTTTCCGTTTACTGACTTCTTCAATGACTTCCTTTAAAAGCGTACTGCCTTCCTGTACCGGCAGGCCGGTAAGGGCCAACATGGTATGGATCAACTCGCCGCCGGAAATCTGCGGCGGATCAGATTTAGAGAGATCATAAAGTTTGCGCACCAGTGCCCGCTGATCGTTGTGCAGTTTTATGGCGGCACTCAGATTCGGTCCGGTGATCTGTTTGCCGGTGAATTTTTCGAGCGTCGATTTGGCGTCTTCCAGCAGTTTGCGGTGCTGGATTATCGCAGAAGCGTGGGTGGTGTGGGGGGTATCGATGTAATGTTCGAATTCCGGCTTCATGTAGATGCGCCACATGTGGGCGATCTTCTCACCTACTTCACAGCTGTGGGCAAAAAACGCACCGTCCAGAAAATCATATTTGCCTTTCAGACCCTGGTCCAGCACGCTCCGGAGGAAGGGGCATACCATCGTCGGCAGGTATTTATCCGCCGCGGTAATGGTATCGTTCATATCACCCATGATGGCATACGGCACGATATCCAGCGCGGTGAGCATTTCCAGCACCGGCTGGGTATTTAAATAGCCGAATATCTTCTTGCCCTGGCTTTTCAGTTCGCGGGCACGCTGCGTTCGGTCCTGGTTAAGCTCCATGACCCGGCTGAGACCCCGGCTTGTTGCTGTCGTCA
>JANYKH010000130.1 GCA_025358235.1 Chloroflexota bacterium | reverse complement strand
GAAAACAAGGACCGCCCCGACACCCTCAAAGATTAGCAGTGTCAGGATGTAATGCTTTAAAGTCATCTCGGAATTTTCATCAATTCCGCAGAATTTGTAGATGAACTTCTCGACCGGACGTAAAACCGGAGTCAGCAAATGGCGTTCGCCGCCAAAGACTCTGGCCATAAACCTGCCGAACGGTACGGCCAGGCCCAATCCGGCAGCAATGACAAGAATATATATTATTATTTGCGCTGTCATCGTTGTCTCCGAAGATTACGGGGTTCTATCACTGGTTTTTCCTTTTCATCCTTATTTTAATTTGGTCACACTTTTCCAATCTATTAATCCAGATTTGAATCTCAATGAGGCAGCTACTTGGCACACTGCCCATATGTATGGCTAAGGTCAAAACAACAAAAAGTTATAGCCATGCCTCGGCTATTTAAAAGAGTGAAAAAGGGGGCGGTTTGCCCAAATGGGAAGGACGATTATTGCGTTGAATAACCTGTGCTGAGGAAAATGCCGGCTTGAAAACCCCGGAGTATTTAGAAGTCTGAACCAAATTGCATTTGTAAGCTGGCTGAATTATTATCACCTTGTTCCTCAATTTCAAAAAGTATACGATAGAAACCCGCAAAAATCAATCCTAGATTCACTACATCGCTCAACAGCGAAGAACCAACAGGGTTAAATTTGGTCCGGAACAGATTCCACGCCGCCCTGTATTGGAAGTGCTACTTTAATTATTGTGCCCCCTCCCGGCCGATTTTCCGCCCAGATCCGCCCTCCATGGGCCTCCACGAATCCCTTGCTGATAGAAAGACCGAGGCCTGTCCCCACCACACTGCTGGGACGGTGAACACGATAGAATTTGTCAAAAACGCGCCCCAGATCTTGAGCCGGAATACCTACACCCATGTCTGCTACCGCAATTTCCACTTCTTGCCCCACTTGCCGGACACTAAGGTCAATTGGGGTGTTAGGACTGGAATATTTGAACGCATTATCCAGAATATTCACCAGCGCAGGAACTATTATCCCGAAATCCACAGAAACCAGGGGTAATCGTGGAGCAAAATCGGTCCTGACTTGGCGCTTTTCAGTGTCTTCATCAAGTTGTTCCAACGCCACTGCGACAACGTCCTGTACCTTCGCCGGACTAACTGCCAATCTAAGCGCGCCGGCGTCAATTCTGGATTGATCAATCAAATTTGTTATCATGTGGTTCAGCAGGGCAGTTTCTTCACTGGCCGTTTGGATGTAGGCGTCCCTTGCTGCGACTCCTAATTTATCGCCGCCTTCCCTCAGGCTGTTGAGAGCTTCGGTGATAGAGACAATCGGAGCCCGTAAATCATGGGAAAATGAATTAAGCAGCGCCGTTTGAAGCGTATCAGTGGCTCGCAGAATTTCCGAGTTATGGGCCTCCTCCGAATTCAGGATGCCTTCAATAGCTAACGCTTCAAGATCAGTATAAGCTTCGAGCAGTTTCTCCTGTTCAATAGTTAGTTTGACCTCTATCTCCCCGGACCATAAACCCAGCACGCCAACAGTGCGCCGGGCGGTGCTTAAAGGGATAAACCTCTGTTTAATTCCCGGTAGCGTATCTGTTCCGTGGCCAACTTCTTTCTGATGCTGGAAAGACCATAACGCAGCCGCGAGTTCTTTTTCATCGAATTTAACTTCCGGATTATCAGCGTAGGGCTTCAAAACACCCACGTTCTTAAGATCCGGCAGGAAAATGGCCGACTCCAGGCCGAATGTCTCTCTGGTTCTCACGATAATGGCTCGCACATACGAATCAAGGTCGTTGGTTACGGTCAGGTCCCGGCTTAAGGCGTAAAGCGCTGCTGTTTCCCGCTCACGGCGCCTGGCGGCCTGGGCCTGCTGACGAGTCTGCGATGCAAGATAGCTGATAATCACGCCGATCATTAATAACGCAAGCAGGGAAAACAGGTATTCGCCACGGCGAGAGAGACGACGCCACGATCGTGCTCACGGGCGAGAACACGATGAAGTGGGACATCGGAAACGATCGCTCGATCCGCCTCGTCCGCGTCGCCGCGCGATGACCTTGGCGGGCGCGTGCGCGTCGGCG
>JANYKH010000100.1 GCA_025358235.1 Chloroflexota bacterium | reverse complement strand
TGGCTCAGTCCACCGCCATCCTTTGCGTCAAAGGTGATTCCCCCTGGAACACTATTGATGATATCCGTAAAGCCGGTCTCACGACTCCTATTCGGGTAGCTTGCCAGGATGTCGGCCCGGTGGAAGCCGTTTCCATGCCGATTCTTAATATCAATGCCAAATACATCAGCGGCTACGCCGGTTCCGCTGACGCTATACTGGGCATCATCAAGGGCGATGCCGATATTTGCGTTTACTCTGATACTTCAGTCCTTTCTTTCATTCAGGGCAAGGATCTGAAACCCATCGCGGTCTTCGGTTCCAAACCGAATGCTGTCATGGAAGCCAACGGAATTAAGGTTCCCGTAGCCCCCGCAGAATATGCTGACCTCGGCGGTCTGCTGGGCTGCCGCGCTTTCGCTGCCCCCCCCGGGACCCCGGACAATATCATGGCCGCCCTTGAGAAATCCCTCATGGATACTCTGAAAGATCCCGCCATGCTTGCCTGGGCCAAGACTGCCAACTCTCCGATCACCGCCCTCACCTCCAAACAGTTGATGGATGAGTTCACCAAGGCGAAAACCGTATACGCCAAGTATGTTGATATCCTCAAAAAGTACATGTAAACCAGTCACGTAAACTGATTATCGAGGCCTGGCCTGCCGGGAAACCGGATTACGGACCGGGCCTCGATTTTTATTAAAATTCCATTCATGGAACAATCTTTTTAAGGAGCCATAATGAACGATCTGCGGGACTATATTGAAAAGGTTAAAGAACTGGGGGAGTATAAACTCCTTGAGGGTGCGGACTGGAATCTGGAAATCGGCGAAATTAACCAGTGGCAGGTAACCAATCCCGCCTCCCCCCTCCTCGTGTTCGACAAAATTAAAGGTTATCCCCCCGGCTTCCGGGTGGTCTGCAATGCCTTTACCTCACAACGCCGCGAGGCCCTGGCCCTGCGTTTGCCGCTCGAATCACGCGGGTTGGAACTCGTGCGGGCGTGGAAAGATAAAGTAAAGGCGGGCATCAAACCGGTGCCGCCCGTGGTCGTCAAGACCGGGCCTGTCATGGAAAACGTCCAAATGGGCGATAAAGTAGACCTTTTCACTTTCCCCGTCCCCAAATTCCGCGAGGGTGACGGCGGCCGGTATATCGGCACGGCGCATGCCGTCATTATGAAAGACCCTGACGAGGGTTGGATTAACCTGGGCACCTACCGCGTCCAGGTGCATGACAAAAATACAGTGACGGTCTACATGTCCCCCGGGCGTCACGGCCATATGATCCGTCAAAAATACTGGGCTCAGGGCAAACCCTGCCCTTGCGCCGTGGTAATTGGCGGCGACCCTGCCATCTTTGCCTACGGACTTTTCCCGCTGGCCTGGAAGCAGAGTGAATATGACTATGCCGGGTGGCTGCGCGGCAAACCGCTTGAGGTATTTGAGGGCCCTGTAACGGGACTGCCCCTCCCCGCCGATGCCGAGATCGTTTTTGAAGGCGAAATGATGCCACCGGACGTTGAAACGCGCGTGGAAGGGCCCTTCGCCGAGTTCACGGGCTATTACGCCTCCCAGCCCCGCCCCGAACCCGCCGTCAAGGTAAAATCTGTTTTCTACCGCAATAATCCCATCCTGATTTGCAGTCCTCCCACCATGCCGGACAAACCCCACTCCCTGGGCATGCACACCCGCAAATCAGCTGAGGCGTGGAATGATCTGGACAAGGCCCTGCCTGGCATCAAGGGCGTCTACACGATAGATGAACCGCTGGCCGGCAAGATGATCGTCGTATCGCTAAAGCAGATGTACGCGGGGCACGCCCGCCAGGCTGCGATGATGGCCGCCTCAAACCCGGCGCTGGCTTACCTCACCAAGTGGTTTATCGTGGTGGATGATGATGTTGACCCATCCAATATCCGGGAAGTAACCTGGGCCATGGCCACCCGCTGCGAGCCTTTTGAAGATATCGATTTCGTACGCAATTGCTGGGGCAGCGGTCTCGATGCGCGTTTGCCGCCGGAGAAGGTCAAAGCCAGACAGTTTGACCATTCCATAGCTCTCGTGCTGGCAGTCAAGCCCTTCAGCTGGATTAAAGATTTCCCGAAGGACATCAAACTGCCGCCGGAGACTTTAAAGAAGATCAAAGACAAATGGGGAGGCCAGTTTTAGGCGTTCTGCCCCCGTTAACCCCGATGAAAAAGGCCGCAGGTCTTGACTATCGCAATCAGGAACTGGAATCTGCATTGGGCCTGCCGTCAACCTTTTGCTCTCTCCCCGCCGTGGGAGAGAGTGAGAGTGAGGGGGCGTAATCCCCATAGAAAAAGCAGCATCTCAAAGCAGAATTAATGGATTTGTTTTACCGTCCCACGACTATCTTTTGCCCTTGTCCCGTGCCTGCAAATGAAAGGGGTCGGGGGATAGCAATTACAAACTATCCCAAAATTCAGTGGTTACTCGAATACCGCGTTGCGCCCCACCCACACCCCAAATACGAAAATCAGGATGCCCCCCAGCCCGCTTAGCGCGAAACTCCCCCACCTGGGCCTCGTGAAACCTGTCTCTCCATTAGATGCATCAACGGCTGCGGCCGTAATCCGGAAACCGGTGTGACGCGTACTCTCGCCGTCAGCGGCGGAAATCACGTGATCTCCCGGTTTTAGCGCCGGGGCTTTAAATATCACCGCGAACATCCCGAAGGCATCAGCGGTAGCTTCCGCCACCACCTCGTTATCAAACGTAACGGTCGCCGCGCCGGACTTTTTAAACCCCGTGCCGTAGAGCGCGATAGCCGTTCCCGGAATGCCGCTACCGGGGGTGATTGAGATGGTGGCTGTGGATGTGGCTGCCGGCGGGTCCGCCGCCAGTACGGGCAGTCCAAAAAGGCACACAAACAGCAAAGCGAAGATAAAACAGGCTGCCCCGTAGACGACTTTGACCATTTTGTGATGTCCTCTGTCCGTGCGGTTTGCCGTATGATTGTGTTATAGCGGTTGGAGCGGGGCGCTGTCAAGGGTGGATCAGTTATTTGAGGGGAGGGGTTCCGCCCCCGGGTGGGGGCGGATGAAAAACCGTCTACTTTTCCTTGAAAACCTTTTCTTCGCAGATAAAGTGCTGTAATTTGCTCATATCCAGGAACTTCTTCTCGTCTTCCTGTATTTCCGGGTTCTCCCTGTACCACTTGAGGACGGCGCGGAACGCATCCATATCGTCATACCACACTTCCGCAATCCCGTCATAGGGAGCTACACCCTTTTTCATCGGGATCGAATGATTCTGTACGTACCGCCGCAGGCCGGGGATTTTCTTGACGATGGGCGCGTGGACTTCCGTCCAGTGCTTCATGAACTGCTCGTGGGTCAGGCCCTCTTTACGCGTCATCATTTCAATAAGTTTGACCATTTGTTTTCTCCTGTAATATCCTTCAGTCCGGCATAAAGTTTAGAACTTTGTTGTCTATCGCGTCAAGAAACCGCGTTTCAAAATGGGAGTTAAACGGAAAAAACTTTTAGTTGAACCTTTTATCAATTACTTTGCTGAAACACGCC
>JANYKH010000089.1 GCA_025358235.1 Chloroflexota bacterium | reverse complement strand
CGTTAATGTAATGGCAATCGGCGTAATGACAGCCGGAAACGAGCACGACTGGGGCGCCCTGTTTAAAGGCATCCATGACAAATTTTTCCGAAACGCGGGCGGAGCACATAGTGCGGATGAGGCGGGCGCCGGGGGGGTACTGGATACGGGACAGCCCAGCGAGATCACTGGCGGCATAAGAACACCAATTACAGGCAAAAACAATTGATTTATCTTCCGGCTTCTCTGACAGGGCGGAAGCAATCTGGGCTTCATATTCGGCATCTTCAAAGTGCTTGACGGTGATGGCCCCGAAAGCACATTCTGAGACGCAACTGCCGCAACCGGCGCATCGGGCCTCGGTGACGTGGGCGGGGGTTTTGGTAGCCTTGCTGGCGGTGATAGCGCCGTAAGGACAAACTTTGGTGCACATCTCGCAAGAGGTACACTTGGAAACATCGACATGGGCGGTAGCCGCTTCAAGCCGCAGATCAGGCGAGTTCAGGGTGATTCCGGCACGAGCCGCGGCAGCGCTGGCCTGTGTAACAGTGTCTTTAATATCCTTGGGCGCTTCAGCGCAACCCGCCAGGAAGACGCCCCGCGTGGAAGTGTCCACGGGCATCAGTTTGGGGTGAGACTCCAGCAGGAAACCATCCGATGTCTGAGAAAGGGACAACAGGTGACGTAGTTTATCTCCATCCTGCCGTTTTTCCAGCCCGACGGATAACACCACCATGTCCAGGTCGAATTCCTCGACCTTGCCGGCGGTGGTATTTTCGACTCTGATTAAAAGATTGCCGTTGGCTTCCTCACGGATACGGTCAGGCAAGCCGCGGATATAACGGACGCCGGAGGCTTTGCTGCGGTTGTAAAGCTCTTCGAAGCCCTTGCCGAAAGCGCGGATATCGATGTAAAAAACATAGATTTCCACATCAGGATAGTGCTCTTTCAGCAGCAGGCTGTCCTTGATGGTGTTCATGCAGCAGACGTTGCTGCAATAGGGATGTCCCTTGGCCAAGGAGCGCGAGCCGACGCACTGGATGAAGCCGATCTTTTTCGGCAATTTGCCATCGCCGGGGCGGACGAGGTGGCCTTCCGTGGGGCCGCCGGCGTTTAGGATACGCTCGAATTCCATGCTGGTAACCACGTTCTGGTATTTGGTGTAGCCGTAATCATCCAGCCCGGTGGGGTCATATACATCAAGTCCGGTGGCGACAATAATCGCGCCCACTTTGATATCGATGAGTTCATCCTGAGCGTTCAGGTTGATACATTTTTTATCGCATTTTTCCTGGCACTTGCCGCAAACAAGCGGGTTCGTACCGAGGCAGTCTTTCATATTAACAAGGTAGGCGGAGGGGATGGCCTGGGGGAAGGGCTTGTGAATGGCCTTGCGTGTGCCGAGCCCGGCCTGATATTCATCCGGTTTGGAGACGGGGCAGACGTTGGCGCATTCGCCGCAGGCGGTACAGTCTTTCTCATTGACATAACGGGCGTGTTTGCGCACGGTAACATCAAAGTTGCCGACGTAGCCTGAGACCTTTTCGACCTCGCTCAGGGTCAGGAGTTTTATCCGGGGATGTCGACCGACATCCATCATTTTAGGACCGAGTATTCATATTGAACAGTCCAGAGTGGGGAAGGTCTTGTCCAACTGGGCCATCAGGCCCCCGATGGTCGGCGCCTTCTCCACCAGATAAACCTGGTGTCCGGAGTTGGCCAGGTCAAGAGCGGCCTGGATGCCACCGACCCCCGCCCCAATTACCAGTGCGGCGTCAGTAACGGGAATTTTAGCTTCTTCCTGAGGTTGAAGCAGAGCGGCCCGGGCCACGGCTATTTTGACCAGATCTTTAGCCTTTTCAGTGGCGGCTTTCTTGTCACGGGAATGAACCCAGGAACACTGTTCGCGGATATTGGCCATTTCTAACTGGTATTGATTTAAGCCGGCGTCGGCGACGCAGGCCCGGAAAGTAGGCTCATGCAGACGCGGCGAACATGACGCCACAACGACGCGGTTCAGCCCGTAATCTTTTATAGCCTTTTTAATTTCCACCTGTCCCGGTTCAGAGCAGGTATATCGGTTAATTCCGGCAAAGGCTACCCCGGGCAGTTTCTCGGCGTAGCGCCGCACTTCTTCGGTATCGACAAATCCGGCGATGTTCAGCCCGCACTGGCAGACGAACACCCCGATTTTCAGATCTTTAAAATCAATTCCCTTATCAGCCATATCGGCCTCCTAACCCTCCAGCAGCTTGGCCAGAAGAGTGGTAACGTCTTCCACCTGGATGCGGTCCTGTCCCGCCTGGTTGCGCATGGCGCATTTCAAATGGATTTCACACTTGGGACAATAAGTCAGCAGGGTCTTGGCCCCGGTGGCTTGAGCCTCGTTAATAAGTTCGCCCTGAATCTGGCGGTTGGTGCTGCCGCAGTTGGTCCAGGCTGAAGTGCCGCAGCAAAGCGCGTTCTTGCGGTTCTGGGACATCTCGGCGATTTCAAGGCCGGGAACTGCGCTCAGGACCTTACGGGGAGCATCATAAACGCCGGAAAAACGTCCCAATCGGCAGGGATCGTGATATGTGACGGTCTTGTTCAGAGCGTGATATTTCAGTTTTGAGCCTTCAGCGGCGAGTAATTCTGAGATATGGACGACTTCCAGGCCGGTGCCGCCGAGGAACCGGGGATAGTCCACTTTCAAAGTATAATAACATTCCGGGCAAGTGGTGACGATGCGTTTCGCACCTGCCTTGATGAAAGCGTCCAGATTCAATTTAGCCAGTTTTTTAAAGCCTTCGAAGTCGCCCGTCCAGAGTTTATCATGGCCGCAGCAGCGTTCATTAGCCAGCAGGGCGGGCGTAATCCCAATGCGGTTCATGAGCTTGATGGCGCCGCGCCCGGTATTAAGTGAGCGCACACCCAGATCCGCGAAAAGAACATCAAAATAAGGCATGCAGCCGGTGAAGTAAACCGTATCTCCGGCTTCGGCGGTCTTCAAAGAAGAGTCGACCCATTTCAGCCGATTCTGCTCCAGGTTATCGGTCAGCATAATCCCGTCAAGGGCCTGAAGCGCTCCGCCGTGGGTATAATCGCCGGCGTTGCCCAGATCACGGGCTTCGCCGCGCAAACCCTGCACCAGTCCGGTAAAAGCGACGCCGGAGAAGCAGGCCTGCTCGCAGCGGCCGCAGGTCACGCAGGACCACAGTTTATCATTCCGCACCAGATCATGGGGATGGGCGGCGGCTTCATCCACGATCTTGCGGGGGGAGAAATCTTTATCATATTGGGAGACAGGGCAAGCGGCGGTACATTTGCCGCAATCGAGGCACATGTAGGCCCGTGTCTGCTGTAATAATTTCTTTACGTCCGCCACGTTAACTCACACCCGGGAGGGGGGAGGCTTTTTCCGCCGCCCTGGCCAGCATCCGGCTGAAATCGTGAACTCTGGTTACAAACAACTCATGCCCGGCCGCGGGAAGCTGAATATATTTCACCCGGTTGGCCGGGATTCCCAGTAAGGAAAGCATTTTCCGGCTCTCGATGAGCACATTATGCGCCTGTTCCGCCCCCAGCCCGTAATGGCATTCCTCGGGAGGACAGCCGAGAAGTAAAACGCCGTTTGCGCCCATTTCCAGCGCCTGCAAGACCATGCCGGTGTTGGCCCGGGCCAGGCAAGCCAGGCGGACTATCTTCACGCTGGCCGGATATTCAGAACGTTCCAGCCCTGCCTTCTCAATGGCGCTGTAGGCGCTCCAGTTGCAGGTAAATGCCGCGATCTTCACCTGGGGTTTTATCTTGTGCATTACCATCCCAGTAAAGCCCTCACGGACCCCTCCACCTGCTTTTCGTCATAACCGCTCTGGCTGATCGCGCCCGTCGGGCATTTTGCCAGACAAAGACTGCAACCCCGGCAAAGGCTTTGATCAACAAGGGCGCAAGTAATTCCTTTTGAATTCTTCACCAGTTTAACCGCCCCGAACTGACATGCGGCGACGCACTCGCCACAGGCCCGGCACCGCGCCTGATTTACAGCGGCCGGAACTACATTGGGGTCGAGGGCCGCAGCACTCAGGAATAACGCGGCCTCAGTTGCCGCCGCCGCACCGACTTCGGGCTGAGCGGAATCTTCCTCTATTACAATTATACCCGGCGGCAGGCTGGAAATTAAATTTTCCTGATTAATGAGGCTGCTGCCAGGCAACTGCCGCAGAATTTCCGCCTCAACAACCAGCGCTCCGGCGGACAATTCCAAATGTTCTCCGCCGTGGTTGAATTTAATCTGATACTGTCCGGGCTTGCCCTGGACGCCGGAAAGCGCTCCGCCGGTCACTTTGGCCCCGTTGCGGCGTAATTCATCGTAAAGTTTCCGCCA
>JANYKH010000080.1 GCA_025358235.1 Chloroflexota bacterium | reverse complement strand
ATCGAAGAAGAGACCAACGAAGAGGGGACGACCCTTAAGCTCTCTGTAGCTGACGAAGACAAGGGACGCATTATCGGCAAACAGGGCCGCATCGCGGAAGCAATGCGCACTCTGCTTAGAGTAAAAGCCGCTAAAGCCGGCACCAAAGTCCGTCTCGAAATCGTTTAGTCCGTTAACAACTTAGCTGATATTTTACCTGAGTCAAATTGGATCAGGTAAAAGTGGATATGCGCTAAAAACCGAGCCCGGTAGATTCAATCTGCCGGGCTTTTTATTTGCCTTCGCGACCTGTTGAAAATTGCTCGTAATTCATTCTGACATTCTGACCGTCTCCCAAACCATGCATGTTATAATTCTGATATCGCATTACCCGGAGCCGCCGGAATAAAAATGTTTAATCAATCGATTGTTGCCTCCACGGAATTCCAGATGAGCCTGCTGCTGTTCGTGGCGCTGGCGGGTTATCTGCTGGCTTATCGCATCAACCAGTCCGCGGTAGTGGGCATTATTCTGGCGGGAATCGTTGTCGGGCCCAGTCTGCTGGGACTGGTAACATATACCGACTTCGTTTCAAGTCTGGCCCATCTGGGGGCGGTAGTCCTTCTTTTCACCATTGGGCTGGAATTTGAAGTCAAGGACATCGCCAAAATCCAATATTTCTGGATTGCTCTTTGCGGTGTGATCGTGCCATGGGTGGCGGGGTATTATGTTGCCGGCTTTTTCGGGTTTGATTTTAAGGCCGCAGTTTTTATCGGGACCGCCCTTACGGCCACCAGTATCGCTATTACCGCGAACGTCCTTCGGGAAATGAATATGCTGAAGACCGAAGTGGGCAGGGCGATAATCGGGGCGGCGGTAGTGGACGATGTTTTGGCATTGCTGGCCCTTTCCATATCGGAGGGTCTGGTTTCCGGGTCTGTCTCTTTAACCGGTTTTGGGTTGGTACTTTTGAAATCCGTCGCTTTTATAGGGCTTGGTGTCCTGTTAGGCAAGTTGGTTATGGCGCGGCTCATGGTAGGTTTTGATAATACTAAAATCGCTTACAAATATCCCGAGTCGATTTTTATCTTCGCAGTGATGATCGCTTTTTTCTACGCTCTGGCAGCGGAACTCGTGGGGCTTTCGGCGATCGTGGGGTCTTTCCTGGCCGGAGTATCTTTCGCGGGTGTTAAACTAAGGCGCGGCGAGATTTTTAAAGAAGGGGCAGAGCATCTTCAGATAATCTTTGCCTCCATCTTTTTCATCTCGCTGGGAGTCTTAATGGACTTCCATGTCATTACGACCAGTTTGATACTATTTATCCTGATATTAACTGTGGTGGCCGGGCTGTCAAAGGTTATTGGGTGCGGGGTGCCCGCCCGCCTGATGGGCATGAATAACCACGAATCAGCAGCAGTTGGCTTTGGGATGATGCCGCGCGGCGAAGTGGCCATGATCGTGGCCTTGCTGGGATTGAACGCCGGGCTCATCGGGCAGGGAGTCTACGCTTCCCTGATTTTAATGAGCCTGCTGACGACAGTGATCCCGCCCCTGCTCTACCGGAACTGGCTTTTTAAGAACAAAGTGGCATGAGTATTTAGTCGGAACATAAAAAAACGGAGACCATTTCGATCTCCGTTTTGTTTTGTCATTATTTGGATTATATCCGGGGTTTGCGCCGCTGGGCTACTTTGAGTCTTACCAGTGCGCGCCGCAGAGAAGCTTCTGCCTGGGCCTGGTCCAGGTTCGGTTCACGGGCATGGCCAGCCGCCAGAAGTTTCTTCGCGCTCTCACGGGCTGCTTCCGCCCGGGCAATATCGATTTCGTCGCTTCTTTCCGCGGTGTCCGCCAGAATGATGATGCGGTCCGGCCGTACTTCCAGAAAGCCCCCGGAAACGGCCATGCAGATTTCTTCGCTGCCTTTTTTCAAACGCAGTTCGCCGGGGTTCAGCATGGTAATGAGCGGGGTATGGCGGGGTAAAACGCCAAGTTCGCCCTCGATACCCGGCGCCACAACCATATCCACAGTGTCGCTGTAAACAACCTTTTCCGCGGTAACGATATCAACCTTGACCGGCATGGTTAATAACCTAACCTCTTGGCTTCTTCCGGTACTTCATCAATCCCGCCGACCATGAAAAATGCCTGTTCGGGATACTGGTCGTAGTTGCCGGCCAGGATTTCACTGAAGCCGCGTACGGTTTCCTTAAGGGGTACGTATTTGCCCTTGCGGCCGGTGAAAACCTCGCTGACAAACATGGGTTGGGAGAGGAAACGCTGGATGCGTCGAGCGCGTCGGGAAGG
>JANYKH010000032.1 GCA_025358235.1 Chloroflexota bacterium | reverse complement strand
AATACCGGATTGGCAGGCTATGACGTTTATCAGGTGGCATTTTCGCCGGCCTACATCGGGGACCGCGAGATCATTGCTATCGGCTGTAATGAAGCGGATACCGAGGTTATTTTCCGGGAAAGGGGGCTGGGGTGGGGGACGGTTACCGGAACTGCCCGTTTGAACCGCGATAATTCTGCTGCTCCAGTAGCTGTTTCGTCTATTGCTTCAGCAGCAATCGATTTTCCGGCGGACTTTCACGCCGAGACTCAGCCAGCCAGTTCCACCTTTTATGCCGCTATTAACACCGGGGCGGGCCTGGGCGACCTTTACCGCATTGATTGCTCGGCAGCCCCCACCAGATCCCCGGCCACCGACCTGAACATCGGGGTGGGGTGGGGGAGCCGTAATCTGGACCTGTCTTCCATTTTAATCAGCGGCGCGGCCTCTGCAGCACGCATCACGGTGGGGTCAAGCACCGGTGGTAAAATTCTTTATAGTTCAGATAAAGGCCAGAATTGGACGACTTCAAGAAATCCACCCACAGGGCCCTGTATAACGTCTTTTGCCTTCCTGGATAATACAATTTTTGCCTCAAGCAGCGGCACGGAAAGCGCAGTTTCGGTCTCCCGCGACCAAAGTGCCACCTGGTCGCAGATCGGGTTGATAGATACGGCAGCATATGAGATTCTGGACTTGGCGCCGGGGCGGGTGGGGGATAACCAGGCCATTTTCATGCTGACCCATACGATAAAATATTCAGTATGGCGCAGCCTGCAAAACGGGGATAAATGGGAAAGAGTGCTGAGCAGCGCTCAACCCGGTATTGAGACGATAACTTTCGTAGCTATCAGTCCAACTTTTGACATGGGCAACCGGGTGATTTACGCTTGCGGGACGTCTGATGGTAATCCCGCAATATGGAGATCGACAGATGGAGGAGGATTGTGGGCTTCCAGGCCTTCATTTGACCCCCTCAGCGGCGCGCCCGTGCCAATAGACGCGTTAAAATGCCTGTCTGATAACGAGATCATCATCGCCAGCCACGATGCCTCTGCCAAGTATATTTTTCGCAGTCTCAATGGAGGCTTGAATTATTCCTCGAAAGCCGGAGCAGGGTCAAACATGCTCGTCTCAATCGCGGTTTCGCCGAATTTCCCCCAAGACGGGACAATACTGGCCGGGAACAATGTTGGGGGAGTATTCCTTTCCACGGATAATGCCACGACTTTTGAGGCTGTTCCCCTGGGATACTCCGCCGCACCTCTGGTGGGCGTTATCAGTGTTTGTTTTGACCCAGCTTTTGCGGTTAACCGCACGATATATGCAGCTTCCGCCACGGCGGATAAAGGCGTCTACCGCTTTGTTCTGGGAAAAAGTTCTCTCTGGGAGCAGATAAATGGCACCCTGCCAACTGGCAGCAAACTCAGTGGTCTTTCAGCTTCATCATCGGCGCTTTATGCCGCTAATAACAAACCCGGCCTGGGAATAGAGCGCAGCCTCAACGCAACATCAAAGGATAACCCCCAATTTGAATCAATATCATCCGGTCTGCCGCTAACGGCGGTACTAAAGGGCATCTGGCTTACCGGGACTACGGTTTGGTCAATTGACCAGGCGAATAACCAGGTAGTAAGTTTGAACGACTATTCCGCGGACCCTCTAATACTCACTTCACCCGCGGACAAGGCAAATAGCCTGGGCAACCTCAACAACCACACGGTAAACAACATTCGCCTTGAGTGGTCGCCAGTGGCCGGGGCGCTTAGTTATGAATGGCAATTGGCCACCGATAATAGCTTTTCGGCAATACCTGCCGGCTTTCAGGGCAATACTTCATCCACTCAGGTCCGCTTGCCTACACTCGAAACTGATACCATTTATTACTGGCGGGTCAGGCTGCAAGCCCCAGCGCTGGGAACTTGGTCGGCGGTAAGACGATTCTCCACAACGATGGACATGGAATCGGCCCAGCTTCGCCTGGAAAATCCCCGCCCCGGTGAGACCGGTGTTTCCCCCCACCCGGTGCTCCAATGGACACCGATTGTCCAGGCCACCGGTTATGAACTCCAGGTCAGCCGGGATGCGGGATTCACCCGGCCGGTTATACTCCGGCAGGATGAAAACGCCGTGATGACCACATCATGGCAAGTTGATGCCGACCTTGACTCCAGAGCCGTGTGCTACTGGAGGGTGAGAGCCATCACAGCCACCGCGCGCGCGCCATGGAGCGGCGCCAGTTCTTTTACGGTTTTACAGTCTCCCAAAGCGAACCCCACGCCGTCAACCGTGCCCCCTTTGACTCCAGCGTCGTCATTTAACGGGTTGAACGCCGGTACAGGGCAGGGCCCGGGAAACTATTGAGAAGACGTCAACGGCGGGGTCAACGCCGCTAAAACCTGCAGAGACCGCTTCATCACCTACCCCGATCATCATATATGTTCCCCAGGGTGAATCCCCGGTGTGGATAAACTGGCTGATGATAGGGCAAGCGGCAGCCACATTAAGTGTTCTAGGGCTGATTTTAGTGCTGTTACTGAGGAAAAAGCTGCTTTAAGCGGCCAGGGCCGGGTAGGTCAGGACAACAATCTGCGGAACCTCGGGCAGGTTGGACTTGGTCACATTTAGCTTGGGTTGCGGCTCGATCTGCTCTTTGCCCATTTCTTTCAGGAATTTCTCCAGGGGTTCGGCTTCCCGAATCAAAGGGGGCGTCTTGTAATGCATCGGCAGGATTATCTTCGGATCAAGCTGGCGGATAACGTGCGCGGCCATACCGGCATTGAGTGTATTGACATCCCCCACCGGCACCATGAGTATATCAATGTTCCCCAGTTCCTGAACGGTGCGGGCATTTAGTTCATGACCCAGATCGCCTAGATGGCAAATGGAAACGCCATCTATTTCGATCAGATACACCGTATTCTTGCCTGATTTGGCGCCGTTTTCCGCATCGTGGAAAGTGGGAAGCCCCAGAATCAGGACGCCGGAAATTTCATATTCGCCGGGGCCACGGATCAACTTCGGTTCACCCTCGATATTCTCAGTAAAGGTATGTGAAGGGTGTTTGTGAGAGATGGTGACGATACGAGCAGTCTGCTTGCCCATGGTGTAACCCAAATCCGGTGGATAAGGGTCCGTTATAACCGTAGCCTGAGAACCGCGGATTTTAAAACAGGAGTGACCGAGCCACGTAATTTCCATATCGACCCATTATTGCATACGAGCATAAAGGGGTCAAGAATTTTCGCAGTGTTATCCGGGTAATTTATCGTACCAAAGAACAGTATTTTTACTTAGTTTTTACGCGTGGCAAGACACCCTCTTCCCCGGGTTTTCGGCCATGATTTAGCCTCAAAACACTTGACAATTTGGTGTGAAGGTGGTAGATTCAAATTAGCAGTCGGACAGGGCGACTGCTAACGATAATGCTGACAGCCAGAACGAAATTAATCCTTAAATATATTGTATCCCAATACATTACGGACGCGGCGCCGGTGTCATCTCAAAACGTGGCCCAAAATGCCGGTCTCTCCGTAAGTTCGGCTACCGTACGCAATGAAATCGCCATTCTGGAACAGGAAGGCTACGTTCTTCGCGCACACACTTCCGCAGGGTGCATCCCCTCAGACAAAGGTTATCGTCTTTATGTTGATTCCCTGCCCAACCTTAACCTACCGGTAGAGCGCCAGCGCCTCTTAAGCCACATCTTCATGCAGGTAGAAAAAGAGGTTGACGAATGGCTGAAACTGGCCGCCACAATGCTCGCGGAAATGAGCCGCAACGTGGCTGTTGTAGCCACCCCCAAACAGAACGATTGCCGCATAAAATATGTGGAGTTGGTCAGCCTGCAAGACCGGCTGGCTCTGCTCGTCCTGATTCTGGTGGGGCCGAAAGTTAAGCAGAAATTAATCTCCTTTGATGCGAACGTATCCCAGGCTGCACTGACCACCGCCGCCAACAAGTTCAATGAAAGTTTTGGTGGCATCACCGCCCGGGGTATGAACCCGCAGTTAGAAAATTTAACCCCGATCGAAAAACAGATCTCCGATACTATCGCTCAGGTCATGAAACTGGAAGATGAACAGGAATTTGAAGCTCCTTACCTGGACGGTTTACACCTGATACTCAAACAACCGGAATTCGCAGGCGGCAAACAGATGAAAGACCTCATCGAGCTTGTAGAATCACGGACTTTATTAAAGATGATCCGTCCGGAGCAACTCAAAGAACACACCGTTCACGTCATCATCGGCAGCGAAAACAAGTCCGCCGCCATCCAGAACTGCAGCGTGATTATCAGCCAGTACGGCATACCTGAGGCTACCGGCACGATCGGGGTGGTGGGGCCTACCAGAATGGCCTATTCTAATACGATCCCGTCTGTCCACTATCTCTCCATCATTCTGACGGAGCTGGTGGGTAATCTGTACGGGAAACAGGCCAGATCAAGTTCAAACTAGGGGCATAAAATGGAAGAAAATCCTGAAATTTCCCAAAATGAAGCTGTCACAGACGGCGATTTACAAAAAAGCCTGGAAGTAGCCCAAAAGCAGGCTGAAGATTATCTGAATTCCTGGAAGCGGGCACAGGCTGACTATGTCAACCTTCGGCGCCAGTGCGACCTTGAAAAACAGGATACCGCCCGTTTTGGAAACTCCCAGGTCCTGCTGGCAATTCTGCCTGCGCTGGATGACATTGACCGCGCGCTGGAAAATGTTCCGGCGGAACTTAAAGGCAACGGCTGGGTAGAAGGCATCCGTCTTATCGCCCGCAAATTACAATCGAATCTGGAAGCCCAGGGACTCAAGCCGGTGAAGGCAGTCGGTGAACTGTTTAACCCCCATGTTCACGAAGCCTGCACCCACCAAAATGGCCCCGAGGGAATGATATTGACCGAAGTCCAAAAGGGTTATATGTTGCACGACCGCTTGCTCCGCCCCTCAATTGTAATCGTGGGAAATGGCGAGCTATGCGAAAATAAGGAGGGAAAATAGATGTCCAAAGCAGTAGGAATTGACCTGGGAACGACCAAAAGCGTCGTCGCTGTCATGCAGGGCGGCGAGCCAGTAGTGATAACCGGCGCTGAGGGTACCCGCGCTATCCCGTCTGTCGTCGCGGTCAGCAAGACCGGGGAACGTCTGGTGGGACAGATCGCGAAACGCCAATCGATCGTCAACCCGGATAACACCATTTACGCCATCAAGCGTTTCATGGGCCGCAAGTGGGGCGAACCCGCCGGCCGTGAATTGACCGTCGAGGAAGACGCGAAACGCAAAACCTATAAAGTAATCCGCGGCCCCAATAACGAGGTCCGTGTGCTCATGGGCGGCAAGGAATATAGCCCGCCTGAAATTTCAGCCATGGTCCTGCAGCGGCTTAAGGCCGATGCCGAAGCCTATCTCGGTGAAAAGGTGACTGAGGCGGTTATTACAGTTCCGGCCTATTTTAATGATGCCCAGCGCCAGGCTACCAAGGATGCGGGCCAGATCGCCGGTCTGAACGTACTGCGCATCATCAACGAGCCCACAGCCGCAGCTCTGGCCTACGGCCTCGATAAGAAGAAGGAAGCGACCATCGCCGTTTATGACCTTGGCGGCGGTACCTTCGATATTTCCATCCTGGATATCGGTGAGGGCACCTTCCAGGTGAAATCAACCGCGGGTGACACCCACCTTGGCGGCGAAGACTTCGACCAGAAAATCATGGACTGGCTGGCGGATGAATTCAAACGCGAGAACGGTGTCGACCTGAGACAGGACAGAACGGCCGTCCAGCGCCTGAAGGAAGCTGCCGAAAAATCCAAGATCGAGCTTTCCAGCTCACAGCAGAGTGAAATCAACCTGCCGTTCATAACGGCGGACGCCAACGGCCCCAAGCACTTGAATATGACGCTGACCCGCTCCAAGCTGGAACAGCTGGTGATGGATCTGGTTGAAAAATCACTTATTCCGTGCCGCCAGGCGTTGACCGATGCAGGCATCAAAGCCTCTGACCTGAATGAAGTCATCATGGTCGGGTCACAGTCACGCATGCCGCTGGTCCACGATAAAGTAAAACAGTTCTTCGGACGGGAACCCAACAAGGGCGTTAACCCGGAAGAAGCCGTCGCCATCGGCGCGGCCATTCAGGGCGCTGTCCTCAAGGGCGAGGTCAAAGAAGTATTGCTGCTGGACATCATCCCCCTGACTCTGGGCATCGAGACCATGGGCGGCGTAGCGACACCCCTCATCCCCCGCAACACCACCGTACCCACGGCCAAGAGCCAGATTTTCAGCACGGCATCGGACAATCAGCCGAGCGTGGAAATCCACGTCCTTCAGGGCGAACGCCCCATGGCGGCGGACAACCGCACACTGGGACGGTTCATGCTGGACGGTATTCTCCCCGCGCCGCGCGGTATTCCTCAAGTTGAGGTCACCTTTGACATCGATGCCAACGGCATACTGAGCGCCCGGGCAAAGGATAAGGGTTCCGGCCGCGAACAGAAGATCACAATCACTTCATCCAGCGGTCTGAGCAAGGAAGAGGTGGCCAAGATGCAGCGCGAGGCTGAAGCCCACGCTACCGAAGACGCCCGCCGCAAGGAAGAGGCCGAAGTAAAGAACAATGCTGACACCCTGGTTTACCAGGCTGAAAAGATACTGAGGGATAACAAGGACAAGGTTCCGGCGGAACTCAGTACCGAAATCGAGACCAAGATTACCGCACTGAAATCCTCCCTGCAGGGAACGGACCTTGACGGCACGCGCAAGCTCACAGAAGAACTTTCCACGGCGATGCAAAAGATAGGCTCCAGCGTGTACGGCCAGCAGCAGCAACCGCCCCCCGGAGGCGAACCTCCTCCCGGCGAACAGCCGCCTCCCGCCGGCCAGGGCAAGGGTCCGGAAGAGGGCACAGTTGAAGGTGAATTCAGAGAAGTGTAGAATAGGGCTTAATTAATTTATGAGCTTATCCCGGCCGGCTGGGCCGATTGGATAAAATTCAAGCAAAAGGAGAAAGAGATAAATATGGCAGGTAAATGTTGCGGTTGTGGTGCGAAATGCGCGCCCGCCGAAAAAGCGACCAAAAAAGAAGCACCCAAGAAGGCGGCAGCGAAGTAACACCGCAACCGCGGCTTGAAGGGGGGATGCCGGCAACGGACCCCCCTTCTTTTTTATTCCTGCGATGACCTAGTATAAGTTAGAGGACGGGAAAGATGTCCTGGCCAACCCATTACATTGTCGTCCTTCTGCGGACTGCCGGCGATAACCGTTCAAAGAGCGCGCACGGATTGATTCGCCGCCGGCGGCGTCCCACCACGGCATTACACTCAAAACTTCATTAAAAATCCGGAATAAGCTACAATGAAATAACGTTGTAGTCGTTAAGAGAGGCGGTTTCTGCGTCCTCTCTTTTTTATGTCAGGAGTAAATATTGATCCCGGACAGCATTCTTTTAAAAGTAGCGAAGCCTGCCCGCTATACCGGCGGCGAATTGAACAGCATCACCAAAGATTGGGACAAGACCAATCTACGCTTCGCCCTGAGCTATCCTGACACCTATGAAATAGGCATGTCCAACGTGGCCCTGCCTATTATTTATGAAATCATCAACAAACAGCCGGATTTCCTCTGTGAGCGTGTCTTTGCGCCATGGGCAGACATGGAAACCGCGATGCGCCGGGAGAAAATCCCCCTCTTCAGCCTGGAATCCAAACACCCACTGAAAGAATTCGATGTTATCGGGTTTTCGCTCGGGTACGAGCTGACTTATACCAACGTCCTTAATATGCTTGATCTGGCCGGCATTCCTGTGAGAGCCGCAGACCGTGACGAGTCTTACCCGCTGGTTATCGGCGGGGGCACCTGCACCCTGAACCCGGAACCGGTTTCTGACTTCTTCGACATCCTGGTAATCGGGGACGGGGAAGAGACATTACTTGACTTAATCGCGGCGCTGCGGGCCTGGAAACAGGGCGGCAAACGCGGGACTAAACTGGAATTACTGAAGATGGCGGCTAAAATCCAGGGAGTCTACGTGCCGTCCTTTTACCGTGTTTCTTTCAACGCGGACGGCACCATGCAGAGCATTGAGCCGACGGTGCCCGAAGCCCCGGCCATCATCCACCGCCGCATCGTCGAGAAGCTGAATCCGGCCGTGACCAACCCCGTTATCCCCTTTATTGAGACAATCCACGACCGCGGCGCGATCGAGATTCAGCGCGGGTGTTCCTGCGGCTGCCGCTTTTGTCAGGCAGGCATCGTGTACCGGCCGGTGCGGGAACGCAGCCATGAAGAAGTAGTTAAGGCCGCCGGCGACATCGTGCGGGACTGCGGATATGACGAAGTGTCGCTCATTTCCCTGAATACCAGCGACTATTCCGGCATCGATGAACTGGTGAAAGAACTACTCCAGAAGTATCCGGGGCTAAAAGTCTCTTTGCCGAGCCTGCGCATCGACAGTTTTTCAGTGACCCTGATGGCTAATTTGCCCTCGCACGGCAAGACCGGCCTGACATTTGCTCCGGAAGCGGGCAGCGAACGCCTGCGGAAGGTGATGAACAAGCACGTCCCGGAAGAACGGCTGCTCCAGACCGCCGAGAGTGCTTTCAGCCGAGGCTGGACCAGCATGAAATTGTACTTCATGATCGGACTGCCCACGGAGACCACGGCAGACGTCAGTGAGATCATCGAACTGGTGGAGAAAGTGCGCCAGGTAGGCCGCAGGGTCGGCCACAAGCCCCAGATTAAAGTGAGCGTCTCCACGTTTGTGCCCAAAGCTCACACACCTTTCCAGTGGGTGCCGCAGGACAAGGCTGAACAGATTAACGAGAAGCAGTCCCTGCTGATGGGGAACCTGACCCGCCGGGGTGTGAAGCTATCCTGGACCGACCCGCGGGTGAGTTTACTCGAGGCGACCCTTTCCCGCGGTGATAGAAGAATGGGAAAAGTGATCGAGGGGGCGTGGCGGCGGGGTTCCACCTTCGACGCGTGGTCTGAATTCTTCAAGTTTGAAAACTGGACCGAGTCGTTTAAAGAAAACAACCTCGATCCGTCATTTTACGCCCACCGGCAGCGCGGACTGGATGAAGTGCTGCCCTGGTCGCATATTGATACCGGAGTCAGCCCGGAATTCCTGAAGAACGAGTACCAGGCTTCACTGGAAGGCCGGGAAACGCCCGATTGCCGGTATGACGGGTGCAACTCCTGCGGCATTGAGAAAGTGGGCTGCGCGTTCCTTAAGGGGTAAGGCCACCCCCATCACTACCGACGCAAGTCGGAATCACCGAACCCGGGCCTTATATGGTGGATTCCTGCCTTCGCTGGAATGACACCCCTACCTTTCAGACTTCTTATCTACCATTATCTCCCGCGGCAGATGCCGGCTAATTAACCTCACCAATACGGCCTGAAGACACAACGCCATCAGGAAGAACAGGATGAAGGGCCAGATTGCGGAGATGAGTCCAGCCCGGTAAATATCAGAATAGGCGCCTTCGACATAGCCGTTCCAGACCTGAAACAGTCCCCAGCAAAGTAGTCCCAAAAGCAGCCACCACTTCCCGGTTCCCCAACTCTTTTTAGTCCAGCCTTTATCCCCAAAGCGCACCATGCCCAAATATATCAGCAGGTAAACCAGACCCGCCCCAACTCCCCCGGCAAAACGGATAAAAGTAAGCGCGCCTTCGGTAACACCATAGGGCAGAATCAATCCCGGCCCGACCCCGAACCAGCCGAAAGACAAAGCTTCGGGGGATATTCCCGCCACGGCTGCGGCGAGGACATGGCTAGTTTCATGCAGAATTACGGAGCCAAAATAAAGGCCGCAGAACAATGCTGCGGCCTTTATAAATTCGCGGAACTGAGGACTGGTGTTATTCGGCGGGAGCTTCACCAGCATCCAACTTACTTTGATAAGCAGCCAGCGCCACCACTTTGTCACCGGACTCGAGGGTCATGACCTTGACACCCTGAGTATTGCGACCCTGGATGGAGATGCCGCCCTGTTTGGGATCCTTTTCACGGACGGGAGTGCTGGTGACCATGCCCTCGGCGGATATGATCATCACTTCATCCGAAAGGGAGACCATCT
>JANYKH010000018.1 GCA_025358235.1 Chloroflexota bacterium | reverse complement strand
GCCCGGCCGCCGCCGTACCCGGTCATGTAAATGGTGATCCCGCCGACAGTCTCGCCGATGCCGGCAGCCAGACCTACCAGCCAGGTGTATTTCATCACTCCGCCCAGGGCAAACACCACCGCCAACATCGGGACGGGGATGACGATGGTTGCTCCGCCCAATATGCTGATCAGAAAAGCGCCAAGGTATCCATAACCTTCAAGCGCTCTCACCCACGGCCAGTAATAAACAACCGCAATTGCCATCAGCAGGGAAAGTACGATCCCCGCGATGGCAACGTAGTAGGGCATTTTACGGCGCATCGATGCGGCTGCGCTTTTTACCTGCGAATTAGCTTCCGCCGACAGTGGCTTCTTCTCCAACTTTAGTTTTCGCTCCAGTGGTCGCAAAGGTTAGACCTTCATCATCCACGTCAACTGAGACGCTATCGCCTTCTTTCAAATCGCCGCTGAGTATCTTGGTTGAAAGCGGGTTTTCCACCTGGCTTTCAATCACCCTGCGCAGCGGCCTGGCGCCGTATTGGGGATCATACCCCTGTTTCGCCAGCCAGGACTTGGCTTTATCGGTAAGATCAATATTAATCTTGCGTTCCGCCAAACGCCCTTGCAGGTCTTTCATCATGATATCAACGATCTTCCTGAGTTGGTCTTCGCCCAATTCATGGAAGACGATAATTTCATCAAGGCGGTTGAGGAATTCCGGCCGGAACAACTTCCGGACTTCGGTCATGACCTTCTCACGCATCGCCTCGTAGCCCTGCTTGCGGGTCTTAGCCTCGTCTTTGGGGGTGGTGAAGCCCAGACTGGACTCCCGCTTGATCAGTTCTGCACCGGCGTTACTCGTCATTATAACGACTGTATTTTTAAAGTCAACTGTACGCCCGTGGCCGTCTGTAAGCCTACCATCGTCCAGAAGCTGCAATAACACGTTAAAAACTTCAGGATGCGCTTTCTCCACTTCATCCAGCAGGATAACCCGGTAAGGCCGGCGGCGGACGGCCTCAGTTAATTGCCCGCCTTCGTCGTAGCCGACATAGCCGGGCGGCGAACCGATGAGCCGGGATACGGTATGCTTTTCCTGATATTCAGACATATCCACGCGGATCATGGCGTTCTCATCATCGAAGAGGAACCAGGCAAGGGTGCGGGCCAGTTCGGTTTTGCCTACACCAGTGGGGCCGAGGAACAGGAAGCTGCCGATGGGGCGGCGGGGGTCTTTAAGCCCGGCGCGGCTCCGGCGGATGGCGTTGGAAACAGCCACCACGGCTTCTTCCTGGTCAATAAGCCGGTCATGCAGGCGATCTTCCATGTGCACGAGTTTTTCGGACTCACCTTCCAACATCTGAGAGACGGGTATGCCCGTCCATGAAGAAACAAGTTTGGCGATGACTTCAGCGGTGACGATTTCACCGTTGATTTTTTCACGCTGCAGCCATTCAGATTTTGCCTGGTTGTAGCGCTGTTCCGCGGTCATTCTTTCCGCCTTGAATTTGGCGGCGGCTTCATAGTCCTGCCGCTGTGAAGCGGCTTCCTCTTCGTTAACCAGGTCCTGTACTTTAGTGCTGAGTTCCTTTATTTCAGGAGGCGCGCTTTCAGTATCGATGCGCAGTTTGCTCGCCGCTTCATCGATAAGATCGATAGCTTTATCAGGGAGATGCCGGTCAGCGATGTACCGGCTGCTCAATTTAGCAGCGGCTTCCAGCGCTTCGTCGCTGATTTTGATATGGTGGTGGGCTTCATAACGCGGCCTCAGTCCGCGAAGCATCAATATGGTGTCTTCGACGGTAGGTTCGGTCAGGAAGACCGGTTGCAAACGGCGTTCCAGAGCCTTGTCTTTTTCAATAAACTTACGGTATTCATCCAGCGTGGTGGCGCCCACAGTTTGGAGTTCGCCGTGAGCCAGGGCAGGTTTAAGCATATTACTGGCATCAATTGCGCCTTCCGCCCCGCCCGCCCCCACTACCGTGTGGATTTCATCAATAAATAGAATTATTTCGCCCTTGGAGTCACGGACCTCATCCATGACGGCTTTCAGGCGCTCTTCAAATTCGCCCCTGAATTTGCTGCCGGCTACGAGACTGCCCATATCCAGGGCAATTACCTTGCGGCCTTTGAGGGAATCCGGTACATCATCTGCCACAATCCTCTGGGCCAGCCCTTCCGCGACGGCTGTCTTCCCAACGCCGGCTTCGCCGATGATGACGGGATTGTTCTTCGTGCGGCGGGTCAGAATCTGCATGACGCGTTTAATCTGCTCATCTCGGCCTATGACTGGGTCAAGTTTCCCCTGTCGGGCCATTTCTGTGAGGTCCCGCCCGTATTTGGCGAGCGAGCGGTATTTGCTCTCAGCCCTGGCGTCCGTCACGCGATGTCCCCCGCGCAATTTTTGCAGCGCAGAATAGACTTTTTCCTGATCCACACCAGCGGCGGCGAGAACTGTAGAGGCCTCACCTCTCTCCCCAACAATGGCGATGAGTAAATGTTCCGTGCTGATAAATTCGTCTTTGAGCCGGTTAGCCTCATCTTCAGCCTTGCGAAGCACCTGGGCAACCCGCGGGGTAGCGTAGATCTGGGGCATTTCATAGGTCACGGTGGGCATGCGGTGCAGTGATTCATCCACCTTATCGCGTATGCCTTCGGCATCAACTTTCAATTCTTTAAGAATATCCAAAACCAGGCCCTGTTGCTGCATGAGCAGCGCCATGAGGATATGTTCAACATCCCATTGACTGTTGTGATATTGACGGACCAGTTCCTGGGATGCGGATAGAGCTTGTTGAGCCTGCTCGGTAAATCTTTCCTGTTTCATAAGTCCACCTCACGCCTTCTCTTGAGTTCCTCGCGTAAATCTTCCAATTCCCGGGTTGTTTCACTTAACTGTCTGAGCATTCTTAAAATGACTTCCACCCCCGCTAGGTTCACCCCCATATCATTGACCAATGCCCGGACACGTTTGAGGAGTTCAAGGTCTTCTTCTGAATACAGACGGATGTTGCCGGAAGACCGTCCCGGCTCGATGATGCCGATTTTTTCATAATAACGGAGGGTGTGTGTTTGCATGCCCAGCATTCGGGCAGCGACGCTGATAACATATCTGGGTTCGGTGCCTTTTCGTACCGGCATAAACTACCTCCCTGCCTAGCCTGAAGGTCTGAGTTGGCGCAGCCGTTCAAAC
>JANYKH010000007.1 GCA_025358235.1 Chloroflexota bacterium | reverse complement strand
GGATGGTGCACGCGGGAAAATTGGGCTCGTAAAATTCACAGCTTACCAGCCGGCAGCATTTGTCATCGCATTCCGCGCAAACGTGGTGCAGGGCATCGTACGCTTTCAGTTCTGCCAGCGCCTCCATCACTCCCTCCCCGAACAGGTTGGCCATATCTGCCTCGGTCACCAGGGGCAGCCCCGCCGGTTCACGGAAATGCCGTAGAAAACAGGCGATAGCCTGCTGTTTATCTAAAGCCATATGATCCTTTGTGCTGTATTTCTTCTCATAATTTCATTCTCCGGTCTCCGGCGCAACATTGTCAATTAAACGGGGGGCGACCCTCATTTTTACGCTCATCTTTGAACTTGCTCTTCGGATTGTGTAAAATCGGCTCATGCAGGCAAACTTTCGTCACCTCCCCGGCGTCGATAAAATTATTTCCGACCCCCGTCTCAAGGAAGCGGGCTTTCCCCACGACTTCCTCGTTGAGGCCGTCCGCGCTGAACTGGACTCCGCCCGCGCCAAAATAATGGAGGGCGCTGCCCCGGCTACTCTTGATGAAACCGTCGGTGCGGTGCTGACCCGTCTTGAAGCTGAATCGGTGAATGCCCTGCGACCGGTCATCAATGCTTCCGGCGTAATTCTGCATACCAACCTTGGCCGCTCTCCCCTAAGCCGTGAGGGCATCGAGGCTATGGCCGCTGTCAGCAGCGGTTATTGCAACCTTGAATTTGATATGGAAAACGGCGCCCGCGGCTCCCGCCACACGTATATCAGCCGCCTGGTCTGCCGCTTGACCGGCGCCGAGGCCGCCATCGTCGTGAACAACAACGCTTCTGCCGTATTGCTGGCTTTAACCGCCCTGTGCAAACGCCATGAAGTTATCGTATCCCGCAGCCAGGCCGTGGAAATCGGCGGCGGCTTCCGCGTCCCGGATGTCATGCGTCAGAGCGGGGCTAAACTTGTTGAAGTGGGCACCACCAATTGCACTTACCCCGCCGATTACGAACAGGCTGTTACAGAACGCACCGCCGCACTCCTGCGCGTCCATTCCAGCAATTTTCGCGTCGTCGGTTTTACTAACGAAGTGAGCATCGAGGAAATGGTGCAGTCCGCCGCCACTCGCAAACTTCCCGTCTTTGATGATATCGGTTCCGGCTGTCTTATAGATACGACCCAATTCGGCCTCGCGCCGGAGCCTCTGGTTCAGAAAAGTATCGCTGCCGGTGCGTCTCTGGTCTGTTTTTCCGGCGACAAATTGATGGGCGGTCCTCAGGCGGGGATTATTGCCGGCAAAGCGGAATATATTAAAATTCTGGCGAAACACCCCCTGGTCCGAGCTATGCGCATCGACAAAATGCGCCTCGCCGCGCTCATTATTACTGTCCAGCACTACCTCAAGGGCGAAGCCCTTCAAAAGATTCCTGTCTGGCAGATGATCTCCATGCCGATTGACATAATACAAGGACGAGCTAATACTTGGGCCCTGGCCGCCGGTGTCAAAACCTCTGTCGTTTCCGGGGAAACCATGATCGGCGGCGGCAGCCTCCCCGGTGGTTCGCTGCCCACCTGCCTCCTGGCCGTCCCCGGTAAACGCAAAGACCCCGCTTATATCCAGAATATCGCCGCTTTGCTCCGTAACCGTTCTGTGCCCATTGTCGGGCGCATCAACGAGAATGTTCTCCTGCTTGATCCCCGCACCGTTCCTCCGGAACAGGACGCGATAGTTATCAAAGCCCTGCAAGACCTGGTCCCCGTTTTTAAGGAAGCCGCCTAGATGTTTGTCATCGGCACCGCCGGTCACATCGATCACGGCAAGTCTACCCTTGTCCGCGCCCTTACCGGCATAGATCCTGACCGCCTCCGGGAAGAAAAAGAGCGCGAGATGACCATCGATCTCGGCTTTGCGTGGCTGAAATTGCCGTCCGGTCGTGAGGTCAGCGTGGTGGACGTGCCTGGACACGAGCGTTTTATCAAGAACATGCTGGCTGGGGTGGGGGGTATCGATCTCGCCCTGCTGGTTGTTGCCTCCAACGAGGGCGTGATGCCCCAAACCCGTGAGCATATGGCTATTCTTGACTTGCTCCAGGTGAAACGCGGCATTGTGGTGCTCACCATGAAAGACCTGGTTGATACGGATATTCTGACCCTCGTCAAAATGGAAGTTGAAGAGATGGTTACCCCCACCAGCCTCAAGGGCAGCCCCATCATCGCTGTTTCTTCAACCACCGGCGAGGGGCTGGATGAGCTTAAACAGACTATTGATAAACTTCTCGATAGTACCGAAGCCCGCAAAGATGTCGGCCGCCCCCGCCTCCCCATCGATCGCGTTTTTACCATCTCCGGCGCGGGTACTGTCGTCACCGGCACCCTCATCGATGGTTCGCTCTCGGTCGCGGATGAAGTGGAAATCGTCCCCGGGGAAATCAAGTCCCGTATCCGCGGTCTCCAGACCCATAAATCGAAGTTGACTACCGCGACGCCCGGCAGTCGGGTCGCCGTGAACCTCGTCGGCTTGAACGTCGCCGAATTAAAACGCGGCCAGGTTGTCACTAAACCGGGCTGGCTCAGACCTACCTCCATGTTAACTGTCCGGCTGCGCCTGCTGGATTATTTGCCCCGCCCCCTGAAACACAACACCCCGGTCACTCTTTTCGTTGGTTCCGCGGAAACTGAAGCCAAAGTCCGCTTGCTGGAGGCTGAAACTCTCAAACCCGGCCTCCAGACCTGGGCCCAGCTTAAACTGGTGGAACCGGTGGCGGTAGTCGCCGGAGACCGCTTTATTATCCGTTCTCCTAACGAAACCCTCGGTGGCGGTGAGATTGTTGACACGCAGGTCAAACGCCTGACCCGCTTTAAACCGGAAGTTATTAAAAACCTTGAAGCTCGTGGCGGCGCGGATGCCTTGATAGCTTATCTGGAAGCCAAACAGCCCATTGAAATCGGGGCCCTGGCCGCTCAGTCCAGTCTTTCCCTCGATGCCGCCGGCGTTGCCCTCCAGGCGCTGGTGGAACAGGGCAGGGTGGTGATGGTTGGGGTGGGGGAACATGCTCTGTATTTTACCGCCGCCGGCTGGCAGGAAATTATCCGGAAAGCCGTCAACAGCGTCACAGAATACCACCGCAAATATCCGGCGCGGAGCGGCATGCCGCGCATGGAACTGGTCAATAAACTCAAACTCGGCACTCATGCGCCCCTCGTCATGCAAAAACTTATTGCTCAGGGTGTTCTCGTGGAAGAGGGAGGCGCTATTCACCTGCCCGGTTATCAGGTAAAATTAACCCCCTCCCAGGAAGCGCAGGTCAGGGAATTCCTGCAAAAATTAACTGAAAATCCTTACGCCCCGTCCACCGAAAACATCCCCGAAGTAGAACTACTGAACCTGCTGGTAGAACAGCATAAAATAGTGCGCGTGACCGATACTGTAGTCTTCTCCGCCGCCGCCTACGATGAAATGGTTAAAGCTATCTCAGAGTATATTAAGAAAAATGGCAAGATCACTCTCGGCGAGGTCCGTGACCTCTTCAAAACCAGCCGCAAATATGCTCAGGCTTTACTGGAATACCTTGATGCCCGCAAGGTAACCCGCCGTAACGGTGATGACCGAGTTCTCTATTAGTCTGAAAGAAATCAATGCGTCACCCATGGTTTTTTAACCCAATTGCCGGTGACTTCGTCCTTCAAAAATTCCTTTTTAACCGCGGCCCATGCCACCATGCGCGCCACCGTATCCCTTGATTCAGAACCGCGCCGGTTCGCCGGGTCTTCATATTCATCCCAGGCGTTGTTAAAAGCTTTCATGTAGATCTCCTGTGCGTGGGGTGGCAGCACGTGCTTCACTCCGGTGGGCAGTTCACTGAGGCTATCGTAAGGCATCTTGCACTCCCTTTGTTCTGTAATCAACCCGCTTTCCCTCACTTTAATCCTGACCGCCTCAATCTTTAATCCGTAGCCTTACGTAATAGTAATACTTAAAGTAAAGTTATAACTGGAAATTTCTGAATTCGTTTAGGGAGCAGGGGCGACATCTCGCGAGGGGGCGCAGCCCCCTCCGTTAAACCTTCCCCCGCTCCATCATCCAATTCAGGATAGATCTTTGCCGACGGAGCGGGGGACACAGGGGGTGAGGCCAAAACCTAACTAAATATCAACCACCTAACGGCAGATTAAAAATGCGGTAGAATGATTAGGAAGCGACCTTCGGGAGCATAATTCGTCTTTATTATGAACAAATTTAACTTCAAAGCTAATTGCGGCACAACTGCCATGGGCATTATGCCCCACAGGGATATTGATAAGGCGCTGGCTTTATCTATGGACATGGATATCCCGTTTTGGCCGCAGTTGCCCCACGTCAGCTATTTTGAAGATATGTACGTCCAGGCGTCAGAGCACTTCCCCGGAATAATCGTCGATACTGAAAATCAGCGTATCTCCCTGGATTCAACGCGCTTTTTTGAAGAATTACCGGCCTATTCTGAAAAAATGGGCGACCCCGCCACCTTCGCCCTCACCGGCAAATATTCCGCCGTGTACCACCGTTTTCTAACTCAGGAACTATCCGGCTTTACCGCCATCCGCGGCCAGCTCATCGGTCCGGTCAGCTTCGGCTTCAAGGTCTTTGATGAAAATAATGTCCCCATTATCTACAATGATTCCATCCGCACCATTCTTTTTGATTTTATCAGCCGCAAGATTAATTCCCAGTATGCTGAGTTGAAACAACATAACGAAAACGCCTTTGTCTGGCTTGATGAACCCGGCCTGGGCTGGGTCTTCAGCGGGCTTTCCGGCTATGATGACACCGTCGCCCGGCGGGACTACCGCGATTTTCTGAACAGTCTCACCGGCCCCGGGGCTCTCCACCTCTGCGCCAATATTAACTTGCCCTATCTTTTAAGCGTCGGCGCCGCGCTGCTTTCTTTTGACGCTTATCAGATTGAGATCATGCCCAAAGGGTACGCTTCCGCCGTCGCGGAATTTATTAAAGAGGGCGGCATTATTTCCTGGGGTATTGTGCCCACTGATTCAACCTCCCAGGATCAGGAAACCCCGGGAAAATTGGTGGAACGGCTCATCGGCTACTGGAATATCATCGCCGCTAATGCGGATGTGAGCGCTAAACAACTGGCGGAACAGGCCTTGATCGCTCCTGCCCGGTGTTGTCTTAAAAATGTCGGTCAGGTTGGCGCGGCGGGCGAGACCGAACTTAAGCATGGAGTGCCCTCGCTTCATATCGAGGAACAACTGGTGGAAACTGCCTTTGGCTATCTTAAAACCGTGTCGGCGATGCTAAAACAAAACTTCGGGCTTATTCCCGGCAAAGCGGCAAACTAATACAAAACCGGTTGATTTCTCCGGTTGTTATCTCCAGGTCACCGTTATGCTTATCGATAACCAACTTGGCTAATGCAAGAAGCATCTCCGCTCCCTTTGCCTCTACGATCCACGGTCCGGTTAAATTGTTCAAATGCTCGATGGGGATTTTCTCTCCTCCGCAACTTAACTCGGCTTCGGCTACCCCGTTAACAGCCCGGACTTTTACCTCTATCCTGCCGGTATCCCGGATAAGTTGGGCCGCGTAAAGCAGCAAATTGCTAATCGCTACCTCTATTAAGACCGGTTCTGCTTTCACTGTTGCTGCCTCGTCGGGAAATTCGCTGGTAATAGTAATGGATCTTGAAACCCGGCTCTGTTTTATAGCGGTAGCTACCAGCATTCTCAGATCCACCGGCGTTTTCTTCGGTTCCGGCAGGTTTGTCAGGTCAACCCGTCCCTGCATTACTTCAGCGTAATTGCGGACCCCCATCTGCACTTGCGCCTCCTGAACGGGTCCCCCGCACATCGTCCCCCTGGGTAAAACCGGCGGCTCATCTCCGG
>JANYKH010000313.1 GCA_025358235.1 Chloroflexota bacterium | reverse complement strand
ACGCCCGGTTCGCCACATCCACCACCCAGGCGCCCCACATCAGCGAAAAGGGAGAGCCGGGACAGCAGTTAACTCTCACCCTGGAAATGCGCCTCATCGCGGATGTAGGCATCATCGGCCAGCCCAATGCCGGTAAATCATCACTTCTGGCTGCCGCTTCTGCCGCTAATCCCAAAATTGCGGATTATCCCTTCACTACCATCGAACCAATTCTGGGAGTGGTCCACGTCGGCGAGGAAAACACCTTCATCCTGGCAGAAATTCCGGGCTTGATTGAAGGCGCTCACCTCGGCAAGGGCCTCGGCCACGAATTTTTGCGCCATGCCATGCGCACCCGCCTTTTGATTCATCTGCTGGACGGCGCCTCGCCGAATCCGGTAGAAGATATGATAAAGATTAATCATGAACTCACGGAATTCGATCCTACGCTGGCCGCTAAGCCTCAGATACTTGTTTTGAATAAAGTCGATCTTCCGGAACTGGCAGACCGGCTGGAAGAAGTAAAAAAGCATTTCAAAGAAGTGGGTTTAAGTCCGCTCTTCATTTCCGCGGCTACCGGGCAAGGTGTACCTGAATTAATGGCCGAAGCTTACTCCCGCATTGCAGCGACGATGCTTGACCAGGAAGACAGGGAAGCTAAAAACGAGGAAACCGTCTTCCATCCCGCGCCCCGGGAGCCTGAAATATTCGTCACCAAAAATGAAAACACTTTTGTGGTGACCGCGCCTTTCCTGGAGCGGATCAACGGTCCCCAGGGAGTCTCCAACCCGGATATGCTGGCCTATGTTCGCAAGCACCTGGAACGGCATAATCTGCGGCGGTTACTGCTGCGTGAAGGCATTAAACCCGGCGACAAAGTACGTTACGGCCCGATTGAATGGATGTTCTGGGAATAAAGAGAGGCGTGTTCGGGGGCACGTTTGACCCCGTACACAACGGACATCTTGCCATTGCAGAGGAAGCCCGGAAAGCCGCCGGACTTACCGAAGTATATTTTGTCCCCGCTCCTCGCCCCTGGCAGAAAACCCACATGCGCCTGACACCAGTGTCACAGCGAGTGGAAATGCTGCGGCTCGCCATCAAAGACCGGCCGTATTTTCATATCTCGACTGTGGATATAGACCGTGCCGGTCCGTCCTACACTATCGATACCATTCTGGATCTGCGCCGGGAATTCAGCCCAAAAGACGAATTTTACTTCATTTTGGGTTGGGACAGTCTGGAAAGCCTCCCGTCCTGGAAGGATGCGGCACGTCTGGTGCAGCTTTGCTACCTTCTGGCCGCCCCCCGCCCAGGGTATCCCCGCCCTGATCTGCGTGTCCTGGACGGACAGTTGCCCGGAATTTCTCAAAAGGTGATTCTGATGGACGGTCCGGTAATGGATATCAGCGCTTCCGGAATCAGGCAACGGGTGGCTGAGGGTAAGTCGCTTGAAGGATTGGCGCCGGCGGCTGTGGCCGGCTATATCACAGAAAAGGGTTTGTATCAGAATCGAACCGGATTTCAGCCCGGCTAAACGCGGTTTCCCGCTGAGGCGCTTTAAAAAGGATTGGTGCCGAAGGAGGGATTTGAACCCTCAAGGGATTGCTCCCACCACCCCCTCAAGATGGCGTGTCTGCCAGTTCCACCACTTCGGCTCTGGCAGGAGTGGCAGGATTCGAACCCGCGACCGACGGTTTTGGAGACCGCTGCTCTACCAGACTGAGCTACACTCCTGTGCAAAAAGCATTATAAACCATTAGGGCATTTTGGGGCAAATTGAGCCTGATTTTTAGACCGTTATTTTTCTGCTTGCGGACCAATTCAACATTACCGGGGCAAACAGCACTATTTATTCATTCTTTACCTCAACATACTACTTTTATCTTCCGTGATTAGGTTATACAATAGGACTGGAAAAACACCAAAAAGATGCTGATCAAAATCGCCACCATATTTTCCGCCCTGGTGCTGTTCGTCAGCATCGCCGTCATCATCTATGCCTGCGCCCCTAAAACCCTGGCCGGCACTATCACCGTTTCCTCCAATTCCGCCTTGTTGCCTCTGTTTAAACAACTGTCTGCCGCCTTCAACGCTTTTTATCCTGATGTTAACTTTGCCTTCCTGGAAGCCTGCGAGGCTGATTCCCTCAGACAGGTCGCCGCCGGGGAAGCGAACATTGGCGCTATATCCCGCCAGTTGAAGCCGGAGGAAATCGGGCTCACCGAGAAATTGGCCGCGCGCTGGACTCTCGCGGTGTTGGTGCATCCTTCAAACACGCTGGTAAGTCTGGCCGGAAATCAATTAACGGAAATATTTAATGGTAAAACCGGGGATTGGGCTCAGGTGGGCGGGATCGGCAGCGAGATTCATGTCTACTACACCGATGAAAACTCCGGGGCGGGGCGCATTTTGGGATTGGAAAAAATCTCTGAAACGGCGATTCTCTGTGCCAACACCGAAATGTTAAAAGAGGCAGTCGCCTCGGACGCTGCCGGTATTGCCTGCGCTGTATTGAGCATCCCGGACACTCGGATTAAGGTTATCGAAATTACATTTAATGAGGCAAAAACGCCCGGCGCCATTACCCTGGCGACGCTCCGGTTGCCCGTGTATATGGTGACTCGCAATGCCCCTGACAAAGTTATTCGGGCATTTTTGAATTTTTGTCTGAGCCCGGACGGGCAAAAAATAGTATCTGATGGCGGTTTTCGTCCTGTAGCCTAATCTTTACATCTTTCATGTCAGTCTGAAAAATCAGGCTAAATATACTTATCACGTCGTGAAGGAGGTAAACATGCAGAACACCCCGGAATATCCCGCAAAATTGACCATCGATTACCCTGACCGTGAACTAAACCGCGTCACCAGTATTTTCCGCATCTTCGTTGCCCTCCCGATTCTTATCATTTTAATCTCACTGGTTGGTTTTAATAACTCCGGTGACCGAGGTGAGACGGGAGCTAAAATCGTATTAGCTGGCAGCAGTTTTGTCGTACTCCCTCTCATCCTCATGATCCTTTTCCGGCAAAAATATCCGCGCTGGTGGTTTGATTGGAACTTTAACCTCACCAAATTTTCAAACAGAGTCGGCGCTTACATCGCGCTGATGCGGGATGAATATCCCTCTACGGATGAGGAACAGGCTGTCCACGTCGAACTCACTTATCCCGACGCTAAAACGCTTAACCGCTGGTTGCCGCTGGTCAAGTGGTTTCTGGCGATACCGCATTACTTCATTCTGATTTTTCTGGCCATTGCCGTTTTTTTCTGTGTCTTTCCCGTTGCGTGGCTCTGTATTCTTTTTACCGGCAAGTATCCTCGCGGGCTCTTCGATTTTATTCTTGGTTTTGCCCGGTGGTGCTTGCGGGTTGAAGCCTATTCTATG
>JANYKH010000140.1 GCA_025358235.1 Chloroflexota bacterium | reverse complement strand
CCCGCTCGCGCAAAGTTTTACCCAACAACTTTGCCACACCGTACTCACTCACGACGTAGTCTGCAAAATAACGGGGCACGCTGACAACGGTCCCCGGCTCGTGCTGGGCCACTATTCTGGAAACCGCCCCACCCAACCCCGTTGATCTGATACAGGTGATGGCTTTACCGCCGTCAGACAGCATCGCCCCGAGGTGCTGGTCCACCTGCCCCAACGCGCCGTTCCACATTCGTCCCGCCACCATGGTCTCGGCGTTTATCTGGCCGGTCAGGTCGATCGAAATCGCGCTGTTTATAGCCGTGTACCGGTCCACTGACGCAACGGTCTTGATATTAGTGACATAGTTTACGCCATGCAGCTCGACGAGGGGATTCATGTTAGCCCAGGCCATTTCTTCCTGAGAAAGCCCTACCAAACTCGCAAAGATGGACTTCCCTTTGAACAGGTTTTTACGCTCATTTGTGACGTTACCGTCCCAGACTGCCTTCAATAAACCACGGCAGGCCATTTCCGTGTGAATGCCCAGATCTTTCTTGCCGTAAAGAACGCCGCAAGTTACCAGTTGTGAACTGGGAGAGCCCCCGCCGAATTGCAGGGTATCCCCATCCTCGATGATTTCCGACACAAATTTAGCGATGGTCTTTACTTCCTGGTCAGGTTCCGCGGTACCGATCATCTTCGGCGCAAAGGCCAGTGACTCAGTTTTGACGGACATCAAAATCGGGGCCCATTCGTTGCGCCTTTCAACCTCTATGTCTTTTAAAATTTCCCAGAGCTTTTCCCGCCTTTCCAAAGGTTGGACGTCAGCTAGCATTGCCTTAATAGCTGCATTATTCAATAGCGGCGGCGTATGTTCTACAAAATAATCGACATCCGAGATATGGATGAAATTATCGCCGTAAGTGCGGATTTGCCGCTGGTCGATTTCCGCAATGACGATTTTGGCTCGTTTGGCGTATTCTTTCTTGTGCCACAGATCAAAGCCGAAGCTGCAAAAACCGTTTTCATCAGGGGGTGAAGTGACAACGAACAGGACATCGATGTCCTTCCGGTCTTTGGCGGGACGCTCGTCGTTTGGCTTAAATTCCAGGCTAAAGATGCCGGGCTGAAACTCCGCTTTTTTAGAGTAAAGGAGGGGACGGGCGCTGTCCCCCACATAAAGTGAAAGCGTGACCCTGAAGATATCTTCATAACCCGGGTCAAGCCAGCCCGGATTGGGGCCGTGGCCGCTGCGCTGAATCTTGACATCGCGCAACTCGTGACGGCGCTCAAAGAGAGCCTTGCTGAGTGTCCAGTCCTTGACCATCATCGGCGTCTCGACGCGGTCCCCGGATTTCACTACCTTAACCGCTTCTTGCGCGGTGACCAGTTTACGCTTAAATTCTTCTTGCCAGATCATTAATAGTACCTGAACTTTCCCGGTATTTGCGGGCAAATGAATTGTTTTTGTGTGATATTGGCATTTAAAGAGATAATTTTGCGATTGTATTCTAACATGTTTGCATTTACCAACCAACTCAATATCAATTATGTACGAGCGCTGAAAACCGGCATCGATTGAACTGATTAGACTGAATTATTCGCTTTCTTGATATTCCCATGTCATATTGACACGAATGATACAATGTGTTGAATTTGAAAACCATTGAGCACCATTTTGCCCTAATAAGGCGCACACCAACCTGGCTGCAAACGAGCTGTTAACACACTGATTTTTCGCGGCCAATGTTAAACCGCTAATAATTATTGGAGGATACACAATCCTATGAAATGGCAAGAGCAGTACAAATCCAAATTAAGGACGGCTGAAGAGGCAGTAAAAGTCGTCAAATCCGGGGACCGGATATTCACGCCCCTCATCGTCAAGGATAATACGCTTAGCACCGCCCTGTTTGCCCGCCGCAACGAACTCAAAGATATCAAGATAATGCGCTCCGGCCATGGGCCAAACCCCGGTTGGCTCAGCCCCGGCTATGACGATATTTTCAAAGTCACCCTGTCCCTTTTCATCGGCGATAGCGCCCGCCCCCTGGTAGACGCCAACAAAGCCGAATTCCAACCCGGCGTTTTCAGCCTTGAGATGAAATCGCTGGACGAGCGGCCGATTGAAGACCGCAAGGATATCGATGTTTTCTTTGTCATTACCTCACCGCCGGATGAGAACGGCTTCATGAGCTTCGGCTTCGATCTCTGGCACAAGAAAGAATATGTAAAACGCTCCAAAATCGTCATCTGTGAATGTGACGAACGCCAGATCAGAACCTACGGCGATAATTACATCCACGTTTCTGAAGTCGATTTTCTGGTGGAATACACTCCGCCATTGCTGACCGATCAAATTATCAAAGAAAAACTGGCCAAAGAGACGCCGGAGCGTCAAAAGAAACTGTGGGAAATTATGAGCGGAATCGAAGTGGAACGCCGCAATGAGTGGTTCCCTATACTCACAGGCGTCAAAACGGAGCAATTGGCCTTCGCGCCGAAGATGATCGGCACCGCGGAGCCTGATCCTGAAGTTAAAACTATCGCCAAATATGTCTCCGAAATTATCAAGGACGGCGATGTGCTTCAGTTCGGCGGCGGGTCACCCAGTTCTCAGCTGGTACAATGCGGCGTGCTGAATGGTAAAAAAGATCTGGGCATTCACACGGAAATGGCATGCCGCGGCCTTCTCCAGGCAGTCTGGGACGGTATTATCACCAACGAACGCAAGAACATCCATACCGGTAAATCGATTTTTGCCAGCCTTATGGGCCTGTCACAGAAAGAAATCACCTGGGCTAACCAGAACCCGTTATGTGAACTTTACAGCGTGAACTACGTCACCAATACCAAAACAGTTGCTTCGGTGAACAACTACACTGCCATCAACAGCGCCATATCAATCGACCTTACCGGCCAGATTAATGCAGAAACGATCCTCGGGGGCAGGATGTGGAACGGAGCCCTTGGCCAGGTTGACCAGCACATTGGGGCCATGCTATCGAAAGGCGGCAAGGCGATCACCTGCGTGCGCTCTACGGGGTTGGGCGGGGCGGTCTCCCGTATCGTGGCGCAGCATGAACCCGGCACGGTGGTAAGCATACCGCGCTATTATGCGGACTATATCGTCAGTGAATACGGAGTCGCCAAACTGCTGGGCAAGACCCAGCGTGAACGTGCGCAGGAACTGATTAATATTACTCACCCCAATTTCCGGGAAGACCTGCGTAAACAGGCCGCCAAGTTCTTCGGATAGTATTTTTCATTGTAGAGAGCTACAATTATTTATCGCCGAATATTGGAGGATAAAAATGATAATCGATTTTCACACGCACCTGGTGCACCCTGATCTTGACGCTCAGCCATTCTGGGATGCCTGGGTAGCCACGACATCTCTTATTACCGGCCGTCCTGCGGAAAAAATCATTCCCCGCCTGCCCCAACTGTATGACATCACTGGCGATGTGATTGTCCAGGATATGGACAAGGCCGGTATCGATAAGAGCGTTCTTATTGCCAATGACTGGGGCATGGCTCGCCATGCCGGCGAACCCAAAATGAGCATCGAACAGATTAACCGGGCTGTGGCGGACGCCGCCATCAGACATCCCGGACGCATTATCCCCTGCTGCGGCATCGATCCCCGCCGCCCCTTCGCCGCCAAATTCATCGAAAAATGCCTAACCGAATGGAACATGAAAATCATCAAGATCCATCCCATCTCGGGATTCTACCCCAATGACAAAATTTGCTACCCCATTTATGAACTGGCGGAAAAATACCAGGTCCCCGTGATTTTCCACACCGGCGAAATGCTGGCCCCGTTCTATTTCAAATATTGCGAACCGATCCACCTTCAAGAAGTCGTGATGGATTTCCCCAATGTAAATTTCGTCTTCGCGCATTCCGGGGGCATCTGGATGGACGAGGCTATTGCCATTTGCGCCAACACAACCAACGTCTGGCTGGATGTTTCGCTCTGGCAGACAAAATTGTTCCGGCCCATGGATTTTTACCGGCCGCTTAAGAAACTGATCAATTCGGTGCCTGCCAAGAGAATCATGTTCGGCAGTGATGGCCCCATGTTCAGACTGGCCATGCCGAACGACAAATTTGTGAAAGCCTTCACGGAATTCCCGGACCAGGCTAAGGCTGAAGGGCTGGATTTTCCGAAAGAGATTGCTGATCTTATCTTGGGCGGCAACGCAGTTAGCCTGCTAAAACTGGCCTAACCGGGAACTTTACCCCGTTGAAAAACGGGGTCCAGAATATTTTCAGGACAGAAAAAGAGGGGGTTACAAGCCCCCTCTTATATTTTTCCATATAAACCGAACTATTTGGTCTCTTTCGGTTTTTCACCCTGAAATTTGTTGTGGCACATCGCATGCGCCAGGATTGAATAATCCATGGCGGTCTCCAGGTCAGACGTCATCCACTTGTTAACGATATCCTTCTGGTAGCGCAGTGCCGTGGCGTCTTTGGAAGCGAATTTAAGAGCAATTTCCGTGGCACGTGCCATGATTTTATCCAAAGGAACAACCTCGTTAATGAGGCCGCATTTCTCCGCTTTCTGAGCGTTGAAGAATTCCCCGAGCATGACCATTTCTTTAGCCCGAAAGATGCTCATAGCCCGGCTCATGATCCCGCCTTCCACATTGGAGACCACGCCAACGTTGATCTCCGGCATGCCGAACTGGGAGTTCTCGGCACCGATGATGTAGTCACAGCATAGAGCCAGGTCCAGACCTGAGCCCAGGCAGTAGCCTTTAACGGCACAGACAACGGGTTTTAGAAAGTGACGGAAATCAGTCAGTGTCTCGTGCAGGAAGCGGCCGTCATCGGTGGGAGGATTTTTGAGATCGGTCCCGGTGCTGAAAGCGCGTTCGCCGGCGCTGGTCAGAATTACCACCTTGACCGAATCGTCGTTTTTAAGAGTCGTTATTACATCCCTAATTTCGTTGAGCGACTTGATGCTCATCGCATTAAGGGCTTTCGGACGGTTCAGGGTCAGCGTTGCAACGTTGCCCGCTTTTTCAAGAATAATGTCTTCGTAAACCATAATATTTAACCTTTACCTCAAATTTTAACCGTACATTCGCTGCGGCAGCCAGATGCTGATGGCAGGAATAGCCACCATAATCGCCAGACGCAGGATGTCTACCAGAACAAAGGGCATCACGCCCTGCCATAACTCTTTAGTTTTGATTTCGTCTTTTACGAGTGCCTGGAAGACGAAAAGATGCAGACCCACCGGCGGAGTTACCAGCGCCAGTTCCACCATCACCACCACGATAACGCCCAACCAGATACCGTCCATGCCGTACTGCGTCACGAAGATAGGGTAGAACAACGGGACGAAAAGCAGCACCATGGGGGTGGCCGGCATGACGCAACCGGCTATCAGAAGCACTATGAGGGCCCACAGCAGCACCATATAAGGGTTAAGCGACATTCCTATTACCCACTGGGCTACAGCCGCCGTGACGCCGCTGGATGACAGAAAACGGGCAAAAATCAGTGAAGAGAAGATAATAGCGAAAAGCATGGCGGAAGTGCGGAGGGTTTCTTCCAGGCTCTTGGCGATTAACTTGCCGTTAAACCCTTTCCGGGCCAAGAATATTAAGAATGTCCCTCCGGCGCCAACCGCAGAGCCTTCTGTGGGAGTAAAGAGTCCGGAATAGATACCGCCGATAACAAGAATAAAAACGAAAAGCATGCCCCAGGTATCCTTCAGGGATACGAACCTCTCCCGCCAGGTGGAAGCGGGACCGGGGGGGCCTGCCATCATTTTGGTACTGGTCAGAACCAGGATCAAACCGACATACATGATAGCCTGGAGAATTCCCGGGAAAATGCCGGCGATAAAGAGTCGCCCGATGGATTCATTGGTCGCGGCCGAATAAAGGATGAAAGAAAGACTGGGAGGAATGAGCTGAGAGAGAGTGCCGGAGCACATCAAACAACCTGCCGCCAAACGTTTATCATAGCCAAGGTTCATCATTGGCTTCCAGGCAATAGGAGTGAAAGTTACAAGACCGGCAAGACTTGCTCCGGTCACCGCGCCGAAAGCCGCGTTGCCCATAACGGTTGTAATAGCCAGACCACCGGGCAGCTTCCCGAACCATTTCAGAGCGGTCATGTAAAGGTCCGGACCAATGCCTGAATAATTGGCAAAAGCGCCCATCAAAATAAACAGGGGCAAACATATCAGGACGTAGTCAGAAATGGTACTCCAGGTGGATACGGGCAGATCGTTCAGGGCAGCGTTAAAACCCCTCACATACCACAGCCCCACAAAGCCGGTCAGCGCAAACGCAAAGGCCACCGGCATTTTGAGGAACATAAGCACGAAGAGGATGACAAACCCGATAACGCCTACGGTGATCGGCGATAACTCCATGAGACTAACTCCTATTCCTGGTCGAGATAATCATTGAACTTACTCTTGCTTGAATAATGTTTCGCCGGCTTCAACGGGAGGACCACCCGTGTGTCCACCGCGGAAGACTTTTCCGATATCTTTAAGATATTCCCGGGCGTCAAGCAGCAGCTGAAGGGCAAGTAAAGTCATCCCGAGAATCAGGACAGCTTTGAAAGGCCAAAGCGGCCATTGATTCGGATCCGTCCATTCCATAGTACGTTTGGAAAAGGCTACAAAATTCCAGGAACCCCGAATTATGAAACCTACAATTATGAGCGAAAGGACCGTCATCATGAAATCCAGTACCGCTTTTAATTTCGCGGGTAAGAAGTTAAAAAAAACATCAACGATGGTGTTGTCTTTCATAGCCTGTGCATGAGGCAGCGTAAGGGCCACGGTAACTGCCAAAAATAAAGCGCTGGTTTCAAGCGTGCCCGGGATAGGATGCCGGAAGGCCCTGCCCGCAATATCACAGATGGTAAGGATGGCGGCGGCGCAAATCGGGATTGCTGCCAGATAAAAAAGGTACCGGTTAACCGTGTGAATTATTTTAGTTACCATCCGATCATAGTTAGTGGTGGCCGCAAGGCAGTTGAATACCTACCGACCACCACTAACGTTTTCCTCCGTTAATTTATGGGAGTTTAAGGACTACGGTTTCCAGGGGGGATTCTCGCCATATTTCTGAAGGGCCGCGGTGAAATCCGTCATAACCTGTTTGCCGTTCATGCCTCTCTTGTTCATATCTTCAACGGCAGTATTCCAGGTGGGCAGTACGGCAGCGCGGGCCTTGTCAATTTCGGCCTGAGGCCAATCATAGGTCTTGATGCCGGCTTTCGTCATTACATCAATGGCGTTCTTGTCACCGGCTGCAAAAGCGGAAGGATTGCTGGACTGTAGTTTGGAAAGCTCTTCCGTGAAGATCTGCTGAAGATCCTTGGGCAGGGAGCTCCACTGTTTGTCATTCATCAGGACGACGACGGTACTGAATACGTTAGCATCGAAGTTGAGCAGGAACTTGCCCATTTCATAGGTCTTGTAATCTACAAAAGAGCTTCTCATCCAGTACACGGACTCGATTGTGTTCTTGGACAGGGCATCGGTAATTTCAGCAGGGGTCAGAGTAACGGGGGTCATCCCCAGCGCAGAAAGCGCAGCGCCCATGTAACCACCCGGGTTCCTGACCTTAATTCCTTTCATGGCATCCAAAGTCATAGGCTGCTGGATTCTGAAAAGAAAACAATAAGAGGTGGTACCGGTGGAAGTGAAGAGATGAAGGCCCTTAAGGTCATCAGCGGCATAGCCCTTGTTAATGACATCGGTAATGGCTTTGTAGACGTTAACCGGGTCTTTAGCGGCGTAGGGCAGCATACCAAGTGAAGTGATCTGATAAAGGTTGGACTGAGTATAGAGCATGGTGCGGCCAATATCGGCCACGCCGTTCATAATACCCTCGTACTCTTCGTTAGCCTTCAGTAGGGAGCCGGCCCAGCTTCGTTGAATCGTGACGCGGCCGCCAGAGCGCTGCTCAATGGCGTTCAAAGCAGGAATAACAGCCTGAGCCTGCCCGTAGGAGTTATCCGGCTCGGCAGTAGTATATTTCAGAGTAATCTTGATGGGAGCTGCGGTAGTAGTGGGAGCGGCAGTGGTAGTGGGAACAGCGGTGGTGGCGGGGGCCGTGGTTGCGGGCGCGGTAGTAGCGGGTTTGGAAGTGGCGGGCGCCTGTGTAGTGGTGGCTGCCGGCGCTGATGTGGTGGGAGCAGGAGCGGGGGCGGAGCAGCCAATAAGGAGAGTGGCGATGGTGAGCAGAATTGCGCAGGTGATGAACAGGTTTCGGCGAGTGTGTTTCATAGGGTTCTCCTCCAAATTTATAGTATTCAACCGGGCTTTAGTAAACAATTTAAGAATTGATTTCAGGCAGTCATTTCTCCTTTATTACCGTATAGTTCGACTATAGTCCATAATACTTGTTACCAGACAATCTTTAGCGAATCGGTCGATAATCCAGGAAGACAGGTTGCAGGCGAATGTATGCCTCGATATTTCGTAGTATTCTACCACTTGTGTCAATATATTACGTGTGGCTTAAGATACCGCACATGAAATTATTAATGTTGTCTTATGGGGCCCTTGTGGCACAACATCGTTTCAAGGTGGCTCTCAATAAAGACTGAAAGCGTTTCAGAGTGCCAGTTATCAGATGAAACAATCTGCGCGAATTTTGTTAAATGCTGGCTGGCCCCGCCCCCGCTTTTATAAATCTGGCATATTGTGATAATGTGTATTAATTAACAATTTCTGACCCAATAAGGAGGAATTGACCCTGTGATCAAGATGATCGAAGTAATTTACCGGAAACCTGAATTGACACACGAGCAGTTCATCGACTATTGGTACAATCACCATGCGCCGTTGATATCCCGTATCATTCCCGGCCTCAAGAGATACGTTCAGTGCCATCCCGTGCAAATCGGAAAAGGCGAACCCCCCTGTGACGGTTTTGCTGAACTCTGGTGGGATAACATAGATGAGTGGCGCAAGAGCGCTGAATGGCTGAAGGCCACCGGCGGCAAGGAGTTGCTGGATGACGCCAAAAACTTCGCCGACCGCACGCGGCTTATCGCCTGCATCACCGAGGAAAAAGAAATCCCCGTCCACGGTCCGGCTTTAAAATAGTCCCACTTTAGACAGAACAAGTTTATTTTTGAGGTAGAATAAATGCTGCAGACCAGGATAACGGAATTATTCGGCATCAAGCACCCTATCGTGTTGGCCGGAATGAACCAGGTTACTAATCCTGAACTGGTGGCCGCGGTCAGCAATGCCGGTGGCCTCGGCGTCATGGGAATTTCCGCCCTGACAATAGAAGATACCCGGGCGACCATCCGTGAAATCAGGAAATTGACGAGTAAGCCATTCGGCATTAACCAGGCACTTACCCGCCCTCTAGCGAAAGAAAAAATCCAGATCGCCATTGAAGAGAAAGTGCCGGTTATCTGCTATGCTCTGGGCAAGCCGGGGTTTGTGAAGCAGGTGCATGAATACGGCGGCAAGGTTATCGCCAACATCGCCCTTGCCAAACATGCCGTTAAAGCTGCTGAATTGGGTATTGACGCCGTCATCCTGAGCGGCCACGAAGCGGCCGGCCACGGCGGACTGGTAACCTCTTTGGTACTCATTCCGAAGGTGGCGAGCATGGTTCCCAAAATGCCAATCCTGGCTTCCGGCGGTTTCTCTGACGGCCGGGGTCTGGCGGCGGCGCTCTCGCTTGGCGCAGACGGGGTGTGGATGGGCACCCGCTTCCTCATGACTAAAGAATGCCGCGTCAAAGAACCATTTAAGAAATTAATGGCCGAGTCCACTGAAGAAGATACTCTTTACAGCTCCGCCTTTGACGGCATGGCCAGCCGCGCGCTGAAAAGCAAAGCCTCTGAAGATATATACAAGCGGGGCAATAAAGACATGGCGAACTGGGTTTCCAGCGCGCTGGAAGTCAAGAAAATGATGAACCTGTCATGGCCTCAGTTTATCGCCACCAGCTGGAAAATGAAGAACAGCTAAGAACGGATGGGACTGTTCTCCCAGGCCCTGATGGCTGACCATGTTGTCCGCCAGGAAAAGGCCATCCAGGGTGATATTAACGAGGGGATCCTGCTGGCCGGTCAGTGCATCGGCAATATTGACGATGTAATCACCTGTCAGGAACTTGTTGACCGCATCGTTGCTCAGGCTGAGGGTGTGCTAAAAGCTAATTGCGCTAAAGTAACATAGTCTTTTTCGTCTAAATGCGAAGGCCCGGGGTTTTATCCCCGGGCCTTTTTTATTGATTTCGTTCGGTCAGATTAAAAGGGGAAATTATTTGGCAACTAGGGTTTCGCGAGAATAGTGACAGCGCAG
>JANYKH010000245.1 GCA_025358235.1 Chloroflexota bacterium | reverse complement strand
GCTCAAAAGACGATGGGTATTATCGCTACCCTGCTGTACTCCGGCGGAATAATCAGCGAATTTAAGATCGAACTATGGGTAGTTCTTATGGCCCAGGCGGCTATCGCACTCGGCACACTCAGCGGCGGCTGGCGCATCGTTAAAACCATGGGTCAGAAGATCACCAAGCTCAGGCCCATTGACGGGTTTTCCGCCGAGACGGCCGCGGCTACCAGTATCTTTTTTGCCACACATCTCGGCATCCCCGTCAGTACCACACATGTTATTACCGGCGCAATTTCCGGCGTGGGTTCAGCCAATCGCCTGTCATCAGTAAAGTGGGACGTGGTTTTCAGGATTGTTTGGGCATGGCTGTTGACCATTCCGGCAGCGGCGATTATCGGTGCGATAATTTACGGTATCTGCCATTTCGTGTTTAACGCTAACTAATCCGAAATCAATCAACGTACCGATTGAGTCTATTTTTATCCCGCTCGTTTTAAGGGCGAAGTTTGTTGTTAAAGCCAGACTAACCAGATTATGATTTTGCCGTAAAACAAGTCAGGGCGGTGTTCGCGGATATTCCCGGCGGTCATCGCCCTGACCAATCCTACAAATCGATTTTTCAGGCCTGAATATAGCTGTGAATTTGGGGAAATGTGGCCAAGCAGTTAAGAATGGTCGTCTTTATCCTGAATGGCGCCAATAGCCCTACTTGTCCGGTTTCTTACCGTTTCTACGAATTCACCTGCCCTATTGCGGGCATCGCCGGCTTTTTCTTTGATCATTTCACGGGTTTCTGAGCCACTCTGGGGTGCAAACAGAACACCGATCGCGAGTCCGGCTACTGCTCCGATGGCCAGCCCGAGTAATAACCCGTTAGCCATGCTGCCGCCCTGGTTGCCGTTATTTTCTGCCATTTTGCTGTCCTCCTCCTATTCCTCTACTTTTTCTTTGCGCTTAAATAACATATCTTTGAAGAAATTTGCGCCTTGCTTAATACTTTGCACGTAAGCCAGAATGGTCTTTATGGCCTGGCTTACCTGGTCGATATACTCCGATAAATGCTTAACATGTTCCACGATGACATCAATAGAATCAATGATTTTCCGGATTTTAAGAAACAGAATTACGGAACAAATACTGAGCCAAATCAGTAATATAGTGGCGATGATGAAGAAGATGCTCAGAATCCAGTCCCTGAATACTTCAATCGGCATCATTTCCTCCGTTAACTATTTTCACTTTTAACAATAATTCAGCATGGGGATCCAGCGGAATGCGTATTGTTACTTAATTAACCCCGGATATTTTGCATATTCCGTATGCTTTTAAAAAATGAAGCGGATTGGCGGAACTTGTTTCTAATGACATCCAAATAGTAAAATTCAGGATAGGAACCGAGAGGTGAAATATGGCCGAATTGGGAAAAATCGAGAAGCCGGAATCAGCGCAATTCGCCGGGAAACGGAAGCTTTGTCTGGTGCCGCTGGTTTTTTGTCCCAAGAATGCGCCTCTGGAGTACGTGGAGAAGTTTAACCGGTACTGGAAAGAGGTGGCCCAGCATATCGCTAACCTGGAATCGAAAGTTGGCAAGACTTCAGTTATTTTTTGCGAGTCATTGGCTCAGGGTGGGGAAGAGGGGCTCAAAACACTGGAAAGGCTCAATGCCGAGTGTTTCAATTTGGTTTCCGCAGAGATTAAGGCAGGCGCGAAGCTCGAAGCGACCGAGGACGAGGAACTTACTAAAGAAACTATCGATTGGGAAAGATGCCTGATAATGGGGCTGATAAGCTCCAAAGTGGCCCGAATCGCCGCAGATAACTACTTTGGGGCCATGCGGAAACGCTACGAATTTATCGCCAACCGCATCCACGAAACTATGAAACCGGACCAGGTGGGGCTGCTTTTTATCCAGGAAGACCACATGGTGCAGTTCCCGCCGGACATCGAGGTATTTACCGTGGCTCCGCCGGCGCTGGATGAGATCCGCCGATGGGCCCGCGATGAACAGCAGAAAGCGCGGGCCGCGGAGAGTGCGGAAAATATAGAAGGCTAGGCGCGGGGTTCGCGGTTGGGCATGTCCGCTGAATCCAGCATGATGGTGACAGGGCCGTCATTCACCAGTTCCACCATCATGTGTTCCTGGAAACGGCCGGTGGCTACTTTCAGGCCGGTACCGCGGCACTGCGCCACGAAGTAATTGAACAGTTCCTGGGCGGCGGCGGGTGGGGCGGCTTCTATAAAACTGGGGCGGCGTCCCTTGCGGGCATCCGCCAGCAGAGTGAACTGGCTGATTAACAGGAGTTCGCCTTTCACATCTAGCGCGGAAAGATTGAACTTGCCAGCGGCGTCAGCGAAAATGCGCAGGTTAACGGTCTTGTTGGCAAGGTAGTCTGCATCCGCAGCAGTGTCTCCGTTGGCGACCCCCACGAGGACGGTTAGCCCACCTTGGATAGCCCCGACGACTTCCCCTTCAACGGTCACAGACGCACGGGTGACGCGCTGAAGGACAGCTTTCACTAGACCTTGCCCGTTGGTGCGGGGGCGTCCACTTTAGGTACGACGGGGGCGGTGGCCGGTGCGGCGGACTCGTTGCCAGAGAAGTCCGGTTTGCGGTGGTCCGTGATGTAGAAGCCCTTGCCTTTGAAGATGATGGGGGCGGGGCAAATCACGCGTTTAGACTCGCACTGGCATTTGGGACACAGCGCTCCCGGCTTATCGTTGAAGGACTGTCTTTTATCAAAATGCGAGCCGCAGGAAATACATTCATATTCGTAAACGGGCATTGATACACCTCGGATTATTTAAAAATAGATACCTAAATATATTTTAACTTAAGCGGGTTGAGCAAGCAAGAATTTCAGATATCAAAACCGGGTAAAATGGG
>JANYKH010000232.1 GCA_025358235.1 Chloroflexota bacterium | reverse complement strand
TCGAGCCCCCTCGGCTCCACTTTCAATTATTTCTTTTACAAACGTTCTGGAAATCTGCCCACTTGGTCATCAACCGCCATCAATTTCATCCATCCAGCGGACACCCTTCTTTCTCTTCCATATTTCTAAACCCTTAATTTGCACGATTGATTTGCGGTGAATTAGTTGCCCTCACCCCCTAATAGCCCTATCCTTGATCATTATTGCCCTATTCTGCTATTATCGCGGGAAATCATCTACTGATTTGGTATTATTAACACGGACTTTATGATGGGGCAACACTGAAAGAACTGACAATTATAACCAGTTTTATCAAGATGAAAAGAAGTTTAGTTACCTTCATCCTGGCGGGCGTTTTAACGATTTCCGCTGTCATTGCCCCGGTGTCCTGTACTCAAAACCGCGAAGAGCTCACTATTGGCGTAACGCCGGCCCCCGGTTCAGTTACTATTTTTATCGCAGAAGAAAAAGGGTTCTTCAATCGCAATGGCCTGGACGTCACAGTCCGGTCTTTTGACTCCGGAGTACCTGCCGTAGACTCTGTAGTCAAGGGGGAAGTGGCGCTGACCACTTCCGGCGAGTTTCCACTCGTTGGCAGGGCATTTCAAAAGCAGAATATCAACATCGTGGCGGTTGTTGCGAAGGCTTATACCTGGTATGTGGTTGGACGCAAAGACCGGGGTATTGGAAACGTAAACGACCTGAAGGGCAAGAAGATTGCGATTCAGCGCCAGTCGCTCGGAGAATTCTATCTGGGTCGGTTGCTGGACTTGCATAACATTAAAACGGCAGACGTAAAACTGGTCACCACGACTCCGGCGCAATGGGTGGATACCATATCCGAAGGCAGCGTTGACGCGGTTGTGTTATTTGACACATATATTAATCCGGTGAAAACTCGTCTGGGCGGCAACGCAGCCATCTTTTCGGCGCAGGAAAACGCCCCTGCTTTTGCTACTATTTCCGGAGAAACCGATTGGGTAACCCGGCATCCGGAAACGGTGAAAAAGGTCTTAAATTCGCTGGCTCAGGCAGAAGAATATTTAATGGGACATCAGGCCGAAGCCAGGGAAATCTTGCAAAGGCGATTGAATTATGACATCGCCTATCTGGACACCAATTGGACTAACTATAATTTCTCACTCTCGCTGGACTTACCCTTGATTGTTGCGATGAATGATGAAGCCCGCTGGATGATCATTAACAATCTCACTACCGAGAAAACCGCACCGGATTTCTACAACTATATTTACAGTGACGGACTGAAAGCAGTTAGGCCGCAGGCGGTAAGCATCGGGCGCTGATGCCCCTGTGTCAGCAAACCTGCCGTCCGGTGTTGACTAACGCCCTGGGCACTTTCAAGAGCAAATAGGTAAGACTACGTATTTCCGGGCTAATCAACTCACTATACAATCTACCTGAGTCCCAAACTAAGTATACGTAATTTTAGAAAGGACCGGCGCCCAGGGTATTTCCGGATTGGGTTCTTGCCGGGTAAAAAATGAAAGAATTTACATCGAGATCACTCTTGAAGCTAATAAGTCCCTTTTTGATAGTCTCGTTATTTTTTACAATGGCCTGCTCAAATCCCTCACCCGCGCTAAGTCCAGCGACCGGCAACCCCGCAGCCACCACACCCAAACCGGGCACGTCCTCAACGCCAACCGCTAAACCAGGTACCGCTCCGGTGGCGAGCCCGACGACCACCGCTAACGGCACCTTAGAGGTGCGGGTTACCGACCCAACAACATTGATACCCGGTCATATCTGGGTTACCGTGCAGAATATCGAGGCTCAGTACATGGATGGCACCTGGAAATCGGTCTCAAGTGAGACCAAGAGATTTGATTTGGAAGCTATACATGGGGTAGAGCAGATTCTCGCCGGCAAAGCTTTGCCAGGCGGTTTTTACGGCCAGATACGGTTCGATGTGACGGGGGTTTCTGTGGAGACCGGCGGAAGCACCGTTAATGCCACCATACTTGTTAATAAGTTGAGCATCGCCAAGTTATTTGAGGTCGCGCCTAATAAAACGACGGTAATCACCCTTGATTTTGACGGCGACCGGTCAGTGCTGGCAATCCCAACCGGGAGATATGATTTCAGGCCGGTAATCCAGCTGCTGGTTACCCGTCCTGCCGGCTCCGGAGAAGTGCCGGCGCTGGATATCAACACAGTAAGTTTACCCTTTGGCTATACAGGCGAAGAATATAAAGCCCCGTTACAGGCGACCGGTGGCAAGAAACCCTATACCTGGAATATGATGACCGGTGAACTGCCGGCCGGGCTCGTGCTGGACCCTGCCACAGGGATTATATCAGGTGTTCCGGTTGGATCGGAGTTGAGTGAGTTCGCCGTCAAAATTAGCGATAGTTCTACTCCACCAATGTACGATACTCAGAGTCTCGCCATTTATATTCTTTATTAAGACGTGACGGAATTGCGAATCGGGGTAAAAATAGCTGGTATCCGTTGGTCTGTTAATCGCCAAAACATAATGTTATAATCCTGACATTATGACGTTTCGCCCGGTCAGACTTACCCTAATTCTGGTTCTTTTCGCGGGGTTTTTGTTGTCTTTTTTTTGCACAGCCTGTTCGTCTCAGGTCTACTCCGGGAAAATCGATTCCGTAATATTTGGAGACATTAACACTGATTCCTCACTTTTCATCTACATCGCCGAGGATCAGAAATTCTTCAAGCAAAACGGGATTGATCTCACAATCAAAAGTTACAGCACCGGCCCTCAGGTAGTCACCTCCCTCAATGCAGGTGAAATCAATTTGGGTTCATTCGGGGAATATGTTGTTGTCGGCCAGGCTTTCGCCAGGACAAAAGCCAAAGTAGTGGCAACGATTGATAAATTTCAAGCGTTCTTTCTGGTGGGACGCCAGGACCTGGGCATCCAAAAAATTGCCGATATCAGCGGCAAAAAAGTAGGTCTGGTGCAAAGCGCTCTACCAGAGTTTTATTTCGGGCGTTATATGCTGCTTAACGGCATCGATAAAAACAGCGTGAAGGTAGTTAACGTCAATCCTGACCAATGGGTAGATTCAATTACCGGCGGTAGCGTTGATGCGATCGTAGTCAATCAATTTTATCTGAGCAAAATTCAGGAGCAGCTCTCGGGCAAGATCGTGGTTTTGCCTATACAAAACAATCAGGCGGGTTTATCCGTCCTGTCATGTGATGGAGATTGGCTGAAGGCTAACCCGGATGTGGCAAAACGTTTTCTAAAAGCGATTTCCGAGGCTGATCAATTCCTGGTCAGCCAGCCGGCTGAAGCGAAGGCCATCTGGCAGAAACGGTTTAATTATACGACGGCTTATTTCAATACTCTGGTGCGTGAACACCAATTTTCTCTGGTCCTCGATCAATCGCTTATAATGGCCATGGAAGATGAGGCGCGTTGGATGATTTCCAATAATTTGACCGCCGAAAAACAGGTTCCCAATTTCAATGATTATATTGATGAAACAGCCCTCAAGGCGATAAAGCCGGACGCGGTTAAAATCATCCGCTGATTTGAATTATTTCGCGGGCAGAGTTTTCACATAATCAACCGACATTTTCAGTAAAGCCAGAAGCTGTTCATCGTTGCCTACCCCCGCTTCGGCTACCAAAACCCACCCCGCCATCGGCCGCCCCGTGATATTGAAAAGGCTGAAGTGCTCCTGCTTGAGTAACCCGGCGGATTTTTCTGGCGGGACGCGTAGCAGAAGCCATTGCTTGTGGATGCCGAAGGCCATATTTCCGTGGAGCAAATACCCCACCCCGCCGAACATCTTTTTCTGATCAAAAAAACCCAGTTTAGCGGAAACCCAGTTTATTCTTTTTTCCAGTTCAAGGTTGTACGGCATGCGGGCCTCCGACGCTTAATGGCTGTATCTTACCACCCTATGGCATCCGGTAAAAATACCCTGCCGATAATAAAAAGCCCCCGGACCCTCTGTCTGATACTGGGCTATAACGCGTCAGGAAGCCCGCGGCGACCCCTGAAACCGGGCGCATAACGAAGTTATCACATCAGGTATATTTTTAGAATTTAGAACCAATATTCAGGCATTAAAAAACCCCCGCAGTCATGACAACCGCGAGGGTTTGTTTTTTATTATTTTCAGTTTACGGAGTAGTTTTCAGGTATTGGGTTATCGCGGCTATCTGGGCTGCCGTCAGCCGTGAAGAATAGGCCGGCATACCGCTGGTGCCATTGGTGATTGTGCCGGTAACCTGGGCGGTAGTTCTGGACGCCAGGGCGGTTGAAGTGAGAGCGCTGGCTGAAGCGCCCTGCCGGTTCGCCCCGTGGCAAGCAGCGCAGTTCGTGCTGTAAAGGGCCGCGGCGTTAATGGCCGCCGGTGTTGTCACGGATACCGTGTTGGAGGCAGGTGAATCGCCCGCCGCGTTGTAAGCGGTGATGCGGTAATAATAAGTGGTGCCGCCGGTAACCGTGGTATCGCTATAGGTGACAGCGCCGGCAGCGAGGTTAAGAGTAGTCAACCCGGCGCTGAACGCGCTGTTGGTGGCTCGCTGGAGATGTAAACCCGTCTCGTTATTAGCGTTGTCCGTCCAGTTCAAATTAACCTGAGTATCGCTGGCAGCCGTGGCGGTGAGGCCGGAGGGGGCAGCGGGATTAATCACCAGCGCAGGAGTGGTGACGGACGCCGAGTTGGAGGCCGGTGATTCGCCGGCGGTGTTGTAGGCGAAGACTCGGTAATAGTAAGTCGTCCCGGCGCTGACCGTGG
>JANYKH010000203.1 GCA_025358235.1 Chloroflexota bacterium | reverse complement strand
TGGCTCGGGCAGCACCTTCATTTCCATCTTGGGTGAATTTTTCTTTTTTCGGATATCGTCTACCATCTTCAGAGTTTTAAGCAACTCTGGAATTTCTTTAAAGCCTTCCATGTTAAAGCGGGCTTTTCGTTGCCAGTTGGGGTACTGGCGGTTATTGGTCCCGGGGATATTCTGAGGCTGAATTTCGCCCCAGAGGTCTTCCAGACTAACCATCACTGTCCGTGCCCCGGTGGAGGCTAATTGTGCCAGGCACCCCCGCAGCCCGGACGCCGCATCATTGATGTCAGCTATGCCCTGCTGGTGCAAAAATTTCAGCAGCAGTTCTTTACTGCCTGCCCGCGCTGCCCGCAATTCACGGGCTTGCAGTTCGTTAATTATACCAATACGCTGCCACTCGTCTATATCCTGAGCGGACCAGTACCCGGCGAAGGGCGTCATATCATGGGTATTGATGCTGGCCACGGAATTGGGGTGGGGGGTGTTGAGCGTCCCGGTGCTCGCTTCCAGTTCAAAGTGGAGCACGAACATCCGGCGCAGGCCGTGTCTGGTCATAGCGGGCCTCACTTGCGGTGGCACGGTGCCCAGGTCTTCCCCCACGATTATTGACTTGCTTTTATGCGATTCCAGCGTCAAAACTGCGTAAAGTTCTTCCTGCGGATAGCGCAGGTAAACTCCGTGGGCCGGGCTCATTCCCTGCGGAATGACAAACAACCGGTGCATCCCCATGACGTGGTCGATGCGGAGCATGTTACAGGCTGAGAGGTTGTGACGCAGGTAAGCGCTGACATATCCGTACCCTTCTTCCCGGATGCGTTCCGGGTGGAGGGGAGAGAAACCCCACCCCTGCCCCGTGGTGAAGGCCGGGTCCGGTGGCGCTCCCGTTGACAGGCCCGGTACAAACAGGTTCCTGAAGCGCCATGCGTCAAAACCTGCCGGATGAACTCCCACAGGCAGATCGATATACAGGGTCTGATCTTTCCCCCTCGCCCTTTTGGCCACCCCGCCCAACTGCTCATGCGCCAGCCACTGGGCGTACAAATACCCGCGGTAAATCTTTTCATCATAATCGGCGGCGGTTAATTGGCCGCCCCGCTGGGCGGCGGGCCAGTCCTGCCACGCGGCCTGGTTTTTATCCCCGGCAGCGCGGAACCGCGCATATTCACTTATTCCAGGATTGGCTTCCAGAAAACGGGCCAGTTCTTCCCGCCGTTGGCCGCCCTGTTGGAAGAGGCATTCCGCCAGCGACTCAAAGAGTGCCTGTTTGATTTTCATCTCGGCCGGATAGTCCACACTCGGTCCATCCTTCAAAGCTTGGGTTTTTTTCAGGAATTCGGCTGATGCCATGATTTGCCGGGCCGCGGAACATTTCTCCATTTCCGGCGCGGCAGAAATATCGACGTAGAATTCATTCCAGACCAGCCGGCTTACGGGCATGTAGGGGCTGGGGTCCCCCGCAAAGATGGGCAGCAGCGGCAGTGTCTGGGTTATCTTGCCCCCCCGCTCCTCCACCCAGTCCATTAATTCGCCCAGCCGGTTATAATCCCCTGAGGTCCAATTCTGTTTGGAACGCAGGGCGTGCAGGGGCAAAAAAACGCCCCAATCAGGCTGCCGTTGGGATGATGGGACGTCATAAGCGCGCATTGGCGCTGATATGATGTGTGATTGGACCTGTTGCCCGTTTAGATCGAGCTTCAGGCGGTGATAACCTAAAGGGAGGGGATCAGGAAAGGGTAAAGTCCTGACCCGGTAGACTGTGCCGTCTATTTTTTCCTGACTGATTACCGGCAGATCTTGAGGGTTCCAATGATAGTTTAATTCTTCGCCGTTCTCCAGGCTAAGCTGGCCCTTGAGGGCAGCGCGGTGGGCGGCGGGGAGTTTCAATTTCAGGCTGAAAGGGCGTCCCTGCCAGGCCGCGGCGGCCGGTTCAAGCGGAGCCCGCCACATCTCTTGCGTCCGTTCCTTAATCGTAGCGGGAACATCCCCAGCAGTTTCAACGTGAGCACCCAGCGCTCGCAAAACCGCGAGCATGGCCGCGGGCTCAGCCTGGCGGCGCCGTCGGAAGGAATCATAATAAGCTCGCTGGACGCCGTAAAGACGGCCCAGTGCCATCAACTGGTTAAAGGAGCCGGGCGTCGTCATTCAATGCCCTCCAAAACTTGCAGAACTCCGGCCGGGGCATTTTCCGTTCTGGCGCATTTGAGTTATCCGGAAGCGTTATTATTGCGGTCGGGACTTTCCCGCAGCTTTGATGGCGTTAATTTCCGGTGCATACAGGATATCGATATATTGACGCAGCATGCGCTGGGCGCAAAAAGCCGGAATCACCGAAGCGATTGTCTCTTTCATCCGCTTTACCCACCCGTGCGGGATGTCGTCACGGTCATGTTTGTAATAAAGGGGTACGATTTCTTTTTCCAGCAGGTCATACAGGGATTCCGCATCCAGGCGGTCTTCTTCATCCGGCGAGCCGGGGTAATTAACCGGCCCTACAGCCCACCCGTTGGCGCCGTTATAACCTTCTTTCCACCACCCGTCCAGCACGCTAAGTTGAGGAATACCATTGGCGGAAGCCTTCATGCCGCTCGTGCCGCAGGCTTCATGTTCCCGCTTGGGATTGTTCAGCCACACGTCGACGCCTCGCACCAGGGCGTGCGCCAGGCGGATATCATAATCCTCTACAAAAACGATCCTTCCCCTGAATTCTGGCTGTGTCGTCAGGCTGTAGACCTGCTGCAGTAAAACCTTGGATTGGAAATCAGCCGGGTGAGATTTACCGGCGAATATCAGTTGCACCGGCCGGGCGGGGTTGTTGATTATTCTCTTCAGCCGTTCTTTATCACGGAAAATAAGGTTCGGCCGTTTGTATTCGGTGAAACGCCTTGAGAAAGCCAGTGTCAGCGTATCCGCATCGAGGGTGGCCCCCATGGCGACTATCTGCTGCAGCGGCACCATGTCATCGATCCACCGTTCCCTCATCCTGTCCCGGACAGTGGAAAGCAGAGCTTCTTTCAGCCTTTGATGAATCGCCCACATTTCGGCATCCGGCATATCGGCCAGCCTCTGCCTCAGCGTCTCGCTGTTTTGCGGTTGGAACCAGTTGCCCCCGCAAAACTGGGAAACTACATCATTGAATTCCGGGGATATCCATGAAGGCATATGAACGCCGTTCGTAACGTGTGTAATCGGGACTTTGTCCTCCGGCACGGCAGGCCACAGGCGCTGCCACATTCTCCGGGCCACTTTTTCGTGCAGATCACTGACCGCGTTGCGCTTTTCGGAGAGCCTCATCGCCAGTACGGTCATGTTAAACCCGGTTTGCTCGCCCGGTTCCAGCGCCAGATCATTGAACTGCTGCCAGTCAAGGCCCAGGCGCTGCCGGAAAGTATCAAGGTATTTGTGTGTCAGGTCTTCCGGAAAGACATCATGGCCCGCCCCCACTGGAGTGTGGGTCGTAAATACGTTGGTAGCTTTAACAATATCGGCCGCCTGGTTGAACGGCATTCCACCGGCTACTTTTTCCCTGATTTGTTCCAGAATCATGAAGGAATTATGGCCTTCATTGGCATGCCAGACCACCGGTTTTATTCCCAGTGCGCGCAGCACCCGTACTCCGCCGATCCCCAGCACGATCTCCTGCTGGATACGCAGTTCCCGGTCCGCGATATACAGGCGGGCTGAAA
>JANYKH010000188.1 GCA_025358235.1 Chloroflexota bacterium | reverse complement strand
TTATCGCTGCCGGCTGCCTCACCCAGCTTTCCGGCGTGGAGGTTACCCGGCGCGTCCCCGCCGTGGACGGCATCCTCGGCACCCGCCGCTGGATGGATATTGTCGAGGTTATCGAGCGCCTGCACATCGCCGCAGGTACCGAAAACCGGTATCACATTCCCGATACCGGCACCGTTGGCACTGATGAACATGGCGCGCTCCGTGTTTCCGTCCAGGGCGCCAGTGCTTATTTGAAAATAGCTGATGGCTGCCGCCGTCCCTGTGCCTTCTGCTCTATCCCGTTGATAAAGGGGATCGCCGTCAGCCGCCCCGTTGAAACCATTTTAGAGGAAGCCCGTTATTTACAGGATGATGGTGTGCGGGAAATAATTCTGATTGCCCAGGATACCACCGATTACGGCTCCGACCTGGGTTTAAAAAACGGTCTGGCTCAATTGCTCAAAGAAATGACTGCCGCCGTCCCCAATGTGGATTGGATCCGCGTCATGTACGCCTATCCCGGCTACGTCACTGATGAATTAATTGAAGTCATGGCCGCTCAAAAGCAGATAGTCCATTATCTTGATATGCCCCTCCAGCATGCCCACCCGGACACCCTTCGCCGCATGCTCCGCCCGGCTAATATCGATTGGGTGCACAATACTCTGGGGAAAATGCGCCGGGCTATCCCGGACCTCGCCCTGCGCACCACTTTCATCGTCGGTTTTCCCGGCGAAACCGAAGCTGAATTCCAGACGCTGCTCGATTTTGTTGGAGAAATCCGCTTTGATAAAGTCGGCGCCTTCAAATATTCCTGTGAACCCGGCACTGCCGCCGCCCCCCTCGGCGACCCCATTCCGGAAGACGTAAAAGAAGAACGGCTGAGACGTCTCATGGAATTGCAGCAGCAAATCTCCCTTCAGCGCAACCGGGAATTCGTGGGCCGTGACCTGGATGTGTTATTGGAAGGGGCGGGTCAGGGTATCTCCATAGGTCGCAGTTACCGTGACGCGCCTGAGATTGACGGCCTTGTCCTGGTCAAAGGTGAAATGCCCGCTGGCCAGATAATCCCCGTACATATTACCGGAGCCACGATATATGACCTGAACGGTGTGCCTGCCCTGTCGAAGTAGGGAATCAATCTACCCCCTCCTTTGACACTCCCCCCCTGCTGGGTTTACTATGCTTGATATATGTCTGCCAGTCTCATTAACGACCAACCCGGTTTGGAACGCTCCGTTACCGTAATCCGCCCCTCGCGCGGGTGGGTGAGCGTTGACCTCCGGGAACTCTGGCAATACCGTGAATTGCTGTACTTCCTCACCTGGCGGGACGTAAAAGTCCGTTATAAGCAGACCATCATCGGCTTTGCCTGGGCTATCCTCCAACCAGTCTTCATGATGATCGTTTTTAGCCTTTTCTTCGGCATCCTCGCCAATATTCCCTCCGGCAACGTCCCTTACCCCCTCTTTACCTACGCCGCCCTCCTCCCCTGGATGCTCTTCTCCAATGGCCTGAACCGCGCCAGTCTCAGCCTCGTCGCTGACGCCAACCTGATTCAAAAGGTCTATTTCCCCCGTATGCTCCTGCCCATCTCCGGCATACTTTCACCACTCATCGACTTTGCGATCGCCTTTGTCGTTTTGATCGGGCTTATGTTTTATTTCGGGTTTCTTCCCGGCTTTAACATTCTCTGGGTGTTGGTTTTCCTGCTGCTGGAACTTATGCTGGCTGCCGGGCTCGGTCTCTGGCTGGCCGCCATCAATGTGGAGTACCGGGATATCGCCTATGCCATCCCGTTTTTACTGCAACTTGTCCTGTTTGCTTCGCCAGTAATCTATTCCAGTTCTTTTGTTCCCCCCCGCTACCAGGTAATTTACGGCCTTCTTAACCCCATGGCCGGCATCATCGAGGGTCTCCGCTGGGCCATTCTGGGCACAGACCCCCCCGGTGTATTGGTCTTTGCTTCCGCGGGCATCATCATTTTTGTCCTGATTTCAGGTGTGTATTACTTCAAACGCCGCGAAAAATTATTTGCTGATGTTGTTTGAAGTGGAGTTAACATAACAGTGGAAGTAGCCATCAGGGTCGATAATATCGGAAAACGCTACCGCATCGGGCAGACCGCCTCCTACAAAACGCTGCGCGATGTGGTCATGAATACCGTGACCAAACCATTCCGGCCCCGCGCGGAAAAATCCAGCGATTTCAGCCACATCTGGGCTTTAAGAAACATTTCCTTTGAAGTCGGCCGTGGTGAGGTTATCGGCATCATCGGCGGGAACGGGGCGGGCAAAAGCACAATTCTGAAAATCCTGTCCCGCATCACGGAGCCTTCTGAAGGGCAGGCCGAGCTTTACGGCCGCGTCAGTTCTCTGCTGGAAGTAGGGGTGGGGTTTCATCCGGAATTGACCGGCCGTGAAAACATCTATTTTAACGGCGCCGTCCTAGGCATGAAGCGGACGGAAGTCATGCGCAAATTCAATGATATCGTGGATTTTTCAGAGATCGGCCAGTTTTTGGATACGCCGGTAAAACACTATTCCAGCGGCATGTACGTCCGGTTGGCGTTTTCCGTGGCGGCCCATCTTGACCCTGATGTCCTCATCGTGGATGAAGTCCTCGCTGTGGGTGATCTGGCCTTCCAAAAGAAATGTTTGGGCAAGATGAATGCGGTGGCGGGGGGCGGGCGCACCGTTTTCTTCGTCAGTCATAACCTTGATGCCGTCCGCGCGCTGTGTCCCCGCACGATCCTTCTAAACCACGGACGAATGCAAAAAGACGGCCGGACTGCAGACGTCATCGATCTTTATCTGAAAGAAGAGAACCTTACTGCCGCGTCTCTGACTGAGCCTAAAAGTCCTTAGATCCGTAGCGGCTAATCTATTTCTTTAAGGGAATGCCGCTCAAACTGTTGGGATCGAAGCTAGAAGCCCCGGTAATATAGTTATTCTGCACCAGCAGAAAGGCGATAACCGCCTGATATTTATCTGCGGTCAAACTTCCCGGCGAATTAGCCGGCATGGCGGATGAAGTGAAGCTCAAAAGCCCCTGCGCTGTGCCGTATTTGTCTAATTTTGCGTTCGCGCCGATAACCGCCGGAGCCCTCACTCCTTCGCCGTTGGTATGTATGCGTTGGTGATGGTGTTAGACGGTTGATGATCCGGCCCACTCCCCTGAAAAATGCCAAAAAATGACCCCCGCCCCGGTGTGGGGTGGGGGTCACTATTTTCCCGGTTGTATGGGATTGGCTGAACTAAACTAGACTCTTTCGAGAATGATGGCTACGCCCATGCCGCCACCGCCGCAAATGGCGACCAGTCCGCGGTTGACGTTCCGCCGGTTCAGTTCATAAGCCAGGGTCGTAACGATTCTGGCGCCCGTGGCTCCCAGGGGGTGGCCCAGGGATACGCAGGAACCGTTCACGTTCACGCGTGATTCATCGGTGATGCCCATTTCGCGCATGTTGGAAATGGTCTGGGCTGCAAAAGCTTCGTGAAGCTCGAAAAGGTCGATATCCTTTACGGTCAGGTTGGCCTTGGCCAGGGCGATTTTAACCGCAGCCGTGGCGGCCTTATAAGCGTAGCGGGGATCCGCGCCGCCCATGCCGAATGATTTTACGTAAGCCATAGGCTTGATGCCGAGTTCTTTCATTTTTGCTTCGGACATCAGGACAACGACTGAAGCGCCGTCATTCTCGCCGCAGGAGTTAGCCGCCGTGCAAACGCCGCCGAGTACCGGTTTCAGTTTGCTGATGGCTTCCACGGTGGTATCGCCGCGGGGTCTCTCATCCTTGGAGAAAAGGGTGGTGGTGCCCTTGGGGCCGGGGACGGGGACGGGGATAATTTCCTGATCGAATTTGCCGTTGTTCATGGCGGCGAAGGCGCGGTGGTTGCTCTGGACAGCCCATTTGTCGCAATCTTCGCGGGTTACTTTAAATTCAACCGCGGCGTTCTCAGCCCAGGTCATCATGGAGGGCAGTACGCCGAAGCGGGAGGAAGGCTGGGACATGGTGCGGGCGCGCTGAATGCGGTCATACATCGGGACGCTCCAGCTGGCGAGGGAGCCGTGGCCGCGGGGCGCATCGCCCGAGCCGCCAATACCCCAGCGCATATCGCCGGTCATGTACATTTCAGCCGTGCTCATTGATTCTACGCCGCCGGCGACTACGATATCCGCGTTCCCGGAAAGAATCGTCATTGTGCCGATGTTGATGGCGTCTGCGCCTGAGGGGCAGCGCCGGTCAAGGGTGATGCCCGGCACTTCAACCGGCCAGCCGGCGGTCAGAAGGCCCATGCGGGCAATGTTCACATATTCGCCGCTCTGGTAGTTCTCGCCCATGACGACGAGGTTTACCTGTTCGGGCTTTATCTTCGCTCTCTTGACGACCTCGTTCATTACGAGCGCCGCGAGATCATATGCGGGGATTGTTTTCAGGGCTCCACCAAAGTTCCCGATTGGAGTCCTGACAGCAGCTACTACACCAACTCTACTCATCTTTTTCCTATAACTCCTTTTTTGGCTTTTTCAGCCTTTATTAGGTGTAAATCACGAGGTTATTGTGTGGCAGACGCACAAATAAAAGGATAACACCATGAGACGAGGTGAGTCAAATTTGGTGGTAAATGATTTGGGGAAAATACCTCGTCGGTGTATCTCAAATCAGTACATTCCCGTATGCTAAACATATGGCTGCCCGTAATACAATCGGAGTAAGTACACAGGGAGGAATGAAATGCCGATTACGAGAGAGCAATTTGAGAAAGGTTTGAACAATCAGCAAACCCGGGTTGTTAATTTTCTGGAATTGAGCCCGGATCAGGCCTTTACCATCGATGAGATAATCCGGGGGTTGGGGATTTCTCTGGCGAACAAGGATGTCATTGCCGTGTCCGCTATTCTGGCGGGCTGGAATTCCCTGCTTGATAAACTGGCGGATGACGGTTTAATCGAGAAAAAAACCGTTAACGAGATGAATTACTACCTCGCGCGTCACAACAAATACGATTAAGGGTATCGTTTTGGAAGTGCCGGTAACAGGACC
>JANYKH010000181.1 GCA_025358235.1 Chloroflexota bacterium | reverse complement strand
ATCCGCAGGTGAAGACGCTGAACAGGACGATTATGGACCATTATTGATTGCTAAAAATGAAGTCCTGAACAGATTATTCTTTTCCTCCAGGCAAGCGGCCGGAATTTCAGCGTCCTGAAGGGACAATAATTTAACTAAAATATGAGCATACAATTATTTTCAGAAAAATCTACTAGCCTCGGACAGATGCTGGTCGAGGCGGATGTGATTACGCCTGAACAACTGGCGCAGGTAATCGAAGCACAGCAAACCCGGGGCGAGAGATTCGAGCAAGTGCTGATTGCGCTACGCATGGTGACGCCGCAACAACTCGCCTTCTTTATCGGGCTTCAGCTGGGAATACCATTCATCAATTTAAAGAAAGAGGGCGTCAAGCCTGAAGCTATCAAATTGGTGCCGGAACCGATCACCCGGAAATATTGCATCATTCCGGTAGACATGAACGAAGACACGGTCGTCATCGCCATGGAAGATCCCAGAGATCTTCAGGCGATAGAAGACATTTCAGTACTGACGAAGCGAAAGGTTCAGCCGGTGCTGAGCACCGCCCAGGATATCCAGGAAATGATCGATCTCAACTACCGAATAGGTGGTGAGATTGAAGAGCAGCTCAATCAGATACCCAACCGTTCACGGAAGGAAGGCACGAGAGAGGCCAGAATATCCGCCGAGACAATAGCGCAAGCGCCTGTAGTGCGTGCGATTGATCTGCTGATAAAACAGGCGGTCCGTGACAGGGCTTCTGACATCCACATTGAACCTCAGGAAGACAAACTGCGCATACGTTACCGTATCGATGGTATTTTAACTGAAGTAATGCAGCTGCCGTTGAATGTCCATCCGCCGTTAATTTCACGTATCAAGATCATGTCAGGCTTGAACATCGCGGAGCGCCGACGCCCCCAGGACGGCCAGCTTACGTTTGATATGGGCGAGAGGGAAGTTGATATCCGTGTCGCCACCTCAAACACTGTTTATGGTGAAATGGCAGTGCTGAGAATCCTGGACAAGACATTTGCCTTTTTACCGCTGCCGGACATCGGGTTTTTACCGGATCTGCTGACCAGATATTTAAGAATGGTAAGAACCCCTTTTGGGATGATCCTGATAAGCGGCCCTACCGGTTCCGGCAAAACAACAACACAATACGCCACGGTAAACCAACTTGATGCTATCGGCCGAAATATTATGACGATTGAAGACCCGGTAGAATACCGTTTTGCCAATATCAACCAGATGCAAGTTAACCACGCGGCGGGTGTTGGTTTCGCGACGGGGCTGCGGGCCTGCATGAGACTCGATCCTAACGTTATCCTGGTGGGCGAAATCCGCGATGCCGAGACGGCCCAAATAGGTACTCAGGCATCTCTGACGGGCCATCTTGTGCTATCGTCCGTCCATGCGAATGACACTGTGGGCACTATATTCAGAATGGTTGATCTTGGTGTGGAACCTTTTCTGATTGCCTCTGCCTTAATTGGCATTGTCGCCCAGAGAATGGTGCGCCGGGTCTGCCCGTATTGTTCCCGCCCCAGCGAGGTTACCCCGGAACAGCGCGCCGCCTACGAAGATGAGATGAAAGAAGTGCGGACGGAATTCAGAGTTGGGGCCGGATGCAGTTTCTGTGCCAATACCGGCTATCTTGGCAGAACCGGTATCTTCGAAGTTATGGTGGTAACGGAGTCAATACGAAGAATGATAGTCAGGAGCGCCGGATCGGATGAAATTCGCGCGCAGGCATATAAGGAAGGTATGTTCTCACTGTGGCATGATGGGATGTTGAAAGTAAAAGGCGGAATAACCACCCCGCAGGAAGTCATGCGTAACGTTTTCTCCATCCTTTAAGAAATGCCATGTCAAAAACTAATATAAAAGACAAAATACCACTAATTAGTTACCGCTATGTTGCTACCAACAGCCTCGGCCAGAAAGTAAAAGGAACATTAAAGGCCGGCAGCGAAATAGCTGCGGAACGCATTATCATCGCCAAAGGCCAAAATCCGGAGCAAATTGAAGTTGTTCCGTCTGTATTTAGCCTTGAAGAAGCCCTGCCTTCACTCTTTAACATTAAGCCTCGAGACGTAATTGTTTTTTCCCGTCAATTAGCGACGCTTTTAAAATCGGGTATTTCGCTTCTGCCGGCTTTGGAAATTCTCCGCGGGCAGGTAGGGACCGGAAGGGTCTTCAACGGTATTTTAAGCACCATCGTCAGTGACATTCGGTCCGGAGGCTCCTTTTCCCAGGCAATCGCCAAACACCCGAGAGCCTTCAGTGATATTTATTGCAGGACTATCGCGGTAGGTGAAGAATCCGGCAACCTCGAAATGGTACTGCACCGTATGGCTGATTACACTGAAAAACAGTCCACGTTA
>JANYKH010000154.1 GCA_025358235.1 Chloroflexota bacterium | reverse complement strand
TGGTTTCCCTGAACGTCAATGACGTAAACGTAAAAGAAGGTTTTGTGCGCTGCATCGGTAAAGGCCGTAAAGAGCGCATTATCCCCATCGCTCCCCTGTCAGCCGATTTAATTAAGAACTACATTCAAAATGTCCGTCCTCAGATGCTTCGTTCCAAGACTGAAGAAGCCCTTTTCCTCAATCCGCGCGGCGAAAGACTGACCCGTCAGGGCTTCTGGCAGAAACTTAAAGAATATGCCCGCCTCGCTGGTCTTGATATTAAGATCAGTCCCCACACCCTCCGCCACTCTTTCGCCACTCACATGCTTAACGGCGGCGCGGATTTGAGATCGGTCCAGGAATTACTGGGGCATGCCAATATTTCCACTACCCAGGTTTATACCCACCTTACCAGCGAACACATCCGCCAGAGCTATGAAAAAGCTCATCCCCGGGCCAAAGAAACCAAAAAATAACAAAAAATATAACGATAATTAGTTTATCCGGAGGACTTTAATGCCTGCTAACAGATATGGCAGAACCCGCCGCCCCGCCACCGCTGCTACCCCGGCTTCAGCCGGTGCCCCCGTTAAGCCCGCTTCCGCCGCTATCGCACCGGAAGGCGTCAAGATCGTCAAAACTCGCGTTGCCGCCACTCCCGCCGGCGAATACCCTTACATTTCCAGCGAATTGAAAATGATCGGCATGCTTACCGCCGCTGTGGCGATTATTCTGGTGGTTCTCTGGGCCGTACTTAAATAGGAGCCTAATGGACTTCAGGACAGAACGTGCCCGTCTCGTGGCGTTGCTCAGCGGCGAGATAAAAGACCGGAAAGTCCTCGCCGCCCTGGCCCGTATTCCCCGCGAGGCTTTCGTGCCTCCGGAATTGCGTTGCCGCGCCTATTATGACCGAGCCTTGCCCATCGGCCGGGGTCAGACTATTTCCCAGCCCCTCATCGTGGCTATGATGACTCAGGCGCTCACCCTCACCGGCCAGGAAAAAGTGCTGGAAATTGGCACCGGCAGCGGTTATCAGACCGCTCTGCTCGCGGAACTTGCCACCCGCGTCGTTACCGTTGAACGCGTAGCGGAATTAGCGGAAAGATCCAGACAACTGCTGCGCCGCCTCGGCTATGCCAATATAGATTTTCATCCCGCCGCGGAAACCCTGGGCTGGCCGGATAGCGCCCCGTATGATGCCATAATCGTGACAGCCGCCGCTCCCCGCGTCCCCGATGAATTGTTAGCCCAGCTGGCACCGGGCGGCAGAATAGTCATCCCGGTTGGTACCCGCTATCTGCAAGAGCTTCACAAGATCACCAAACACACCGATCATTATGATACCGAATATCTGGGAGCCTGCCGGTTTGTCGCGCTCATCGGCAAAAGCGCCTGGGAAGAACAGGAAGTCTAAGCTTAGTTTCGGTTTCAAATCAAAATACGTCCCTTTACTTATGTTCACTTTGCTATCCTCCGCCTAGAATGTTTGAAGAGTGCGTGGCCGATTTCCGGTAAATTATCCAGCCCCGCCCTCCCCAAATTAAATGCAGGTTTGCTCCCTGGCTCAAACTAAAGGCAGGGGTATCCTGGCCGCGACCATTCTGGCCAGCGGCACGATATTGCTCCAGAGCACCACTGTCAGCGTCGCGCTGCCCCAAATTCAATCCTACTTTGGCTCCGCGGTTTCCGGTATTCAGTGGGTCTCCAATGCCAATACGCTGGTTCTCGCTTCCCTTATCTTGATCGGGGGGTCGCTGGGGGACTTCTTCGGCCGCAAGCGCATCTATAATGTCGGCCTGATCCTCCTGGGACTGGCCTGCATCGCCGCAGGTTTTTCCCTTTCCCTGATTCAATTAATCCTCATGCAGGCTGTTATCGGTATTGCCGCTGCCATCACGGTCCCACAGAGTCTTTCTATTCTCCGGGATTGCTTTGACCCCAGCGAGCAGGGCCGCGCCATCGGTCTCTGGGCAGGTTTATCCGGCCTTATTACTTTGCCGGGGCCGTGGATCGGCGGCTGGCTGGTGGAGACGTTCTCCTGGCGTGCGGTCTACTTTCTCCCGGTGCCTTTTGTTGTGGTCACTCTCATCTTTGCCGCCTTTTATCTCCCCGCTGCGCCCCCCACCCGCGAAAACCGTTTCCGCATCGATTGGGTGGGCGCTTTGCTGGTATTTCTAGGCCTGCTTGGTATCGCCTACGGTCTTATTTCCGGCCCCTCTGACGGCTGGCTGAAACCCCTGACCATGGCTACGCTGGTAGTCGGGCCGGTCTTGCTTATTGCCTTCATCCTCTATGAAAAACGGCATGACCACCCGTTGATTCCCTTCAAAATGTTTGAAAGCCCCTACGTCACCGGGGCTAATGTCTGCACCATATTCCTCTACTTTGCTTTTAACGGCCTGATGTTTTTCCTGATATTGAATCTTCAGCAGGCGCAGGGCTTTTCACCGAGCAACGCCGGACTGGGTATTTTACCCCCGCTGCTTATTATTACTTTTTTCACCGGCTCCACCGGCAGCCTTGCGGACCGCATCGGCCCCCGCCTCCCCATGATATTAGGCCCCGCTCTGGTCACCGCTG
>JANYKH010000118.1 GCA_025358235.1 Chloroflexota bacterium | reverse complement strand
GCAAAGCCACCAGCGCCGCGTTTGAACTACGCAGATACCACAACCCCGCAAACCCCACCACCAGGAAAGTGTAGGCCACTGGCATGCCCAGGAACATGAACACGAAGAGGATTATAAACCCTATTAACCCTACTATGGCGGGGGATATTTCCATTTTGACTAGCCCCTAAAATCCTCAAAAATCTTGTCTTCGGCCGAAATTTCCGGGGTATTCGCGCCGGGACCGGAAATAATTGCTTTAACGCCTTGAAAACATTCAATCAGCAGTTGTAAAAACAACAAGGTGGCCCCTAATGCCATCAGCGCCTTAAACGGCCAGGTGGGCCAGTTCATATTAGCCACCCATTCCCTGTCGTTATACGCGCTCATTACCCACGGCCATGACTTCCAGGCTAACAGTCCCACTACCACAGTCGCCAAAACGGTGTTGATTATGGTGATAACTCGTCTGATCCCCATTGGAAGCTTGGTTACCACGATGTCAACATCGATGTTGCCCTTAAGGGCATGGGTATGGGCGAATCCGAAAGCTATTATCAGAGCCAGCAGCAAAGCCGTGATGGAGTTGCTTGCCGGAACCGGGTGGCGCAGGTACCTGCCGATAATATCAGCCAGAACGATTATTACGGAAATAACCATCGGGATGATGGCCAAATAGAACACGACGCGGTTAAGTGATTGGATCCTTGTGCCTAAGGTTTTAAACAGATCGACTGTTTTCATTTGATTCTCAATGCCGGGTGGCGGCGCTTTAAACCACCACCCGGCAAATCATTCCGGATAACTTAAGTTGATTTAAGTTACGGCTTCCACGGCGGGTTTTCCCCGCGGGCCTTCAAATCGTTGACGAAGTCGGTCATGATGGCTTTGCCATCCAATTTTTTGTCATTCAGGTCCTGAACGGCTTTATCCCATACGGGCAGTACAATGCTGTTGACTTTGGCCATTTCCGTGGCGGGCAGGTAATATACATCAACGCCCTTATCTTTCAGGGTCTTCTCCGCAGGCGCCCCTCTGGATGCCTGGACTGTGTAGTTGAGCTTGGCCCATTCAGTCATCACATCGGTAAAGACGCCCTGAATATCGGGCGGGAGGCTGTTCCAGGTATTATCATTCATGATCAACATGATTGTGGTGTAGATGCCGATGTCCAGTCCCAGCATTTCTTTGCAAACTTCGTAGAATTTGTAGTCTACGGAGGTGTTCCGGCCGGCATAAGCGGCCTCGATAGTGCCCTTGGAAATAGCATCATATACATCAGCCAGCACGAGGCTTACAGGGACCATGCCCAGCTTCTCAAGCGCCTGACCGCCGTAACCGCCGGGGTTCCTGATCTTGATACCGGCAAATTCGGCTACTGTCATTGGCTTCTTGGATTTCAGCATGACGACATACGGGTCGGTACCCGTGGTAGCAAATAAATGGAGTCCTTTTAACTCGGCCTGGGCATATTTCTTGGTTATCATGGAAACGGACTGGTGCACGCTCCAGGCGTCCTTCATCGACATGGGCAGGGTACCGAGAGCCATGATATTAAAGAGAGCATTCTCGGTGAAATAAATCGGACGGCCAAGGTCGGCTATGCCGCTGCGGATGGCTTCGACTTCCTGAACGGCGCTGGCCAAACTTCCGCCGTAGTTTTTCTGAAACTTCACTCTGCCGTTGGTGAGTTTTTCAATTTTATCCATCATCAGGGTGGCGGACTCAGCCTGGGTGGTGATGGCCGGTGTTTCAGAGGTGGTGTACTGTAAGGTATAAACTTTGGCCGGTGGCGCTGAGGTAGTCGCCGGCGGCGCTGATGTGGCAGCCGTCGTTGTGGCCGCGGGTGTGGTGGGGGCCGGTGCGTTCCCGCCGCAGCCGATCAACAGGGTGAGAATCAGTACAAGAATTACAGACGATAGCAGGACTTTCTTCATCATGGTTTTTCTCCTTTTTAAACTCAGAATTTCAGAATTACCGGGGAACTATCAACCTTGCCCTCTTTCAACCCCCATCAAAGAATTATTATTTAGGTAAACGTTTGTTTATTTAAAATGAAACCGAGTTTTAAAAAGTATAAGTAAATTTACAGTACCTGTTTATTGAAGTCAAGCTGAATTACTTACGACCTAAATAATGATCGATTCGTCATAATTAGTAACCAGATTGAACTGGGGCGCGGACGTTTTGAATTCGCTGAAACAATGGTGTGTTGTGCGCGATGAGTGGGAACCGAATGGAAGTGGGTAAACCTTGCCCTAAAATGCAAAATCTACTATAGTTAGAACACGGATACGCTCCAACATAAGTCTCTTACCAGGGGGGTGGTTTGCCCCCTTTTTTGTTGGCTAATATCTGATTATTATGCACGGAAGTGGATACAAAATGACTACCCCATTGCCTGCCCTGGATGAAATCTTTTTCCCTAAATCCGCTGCTGTCATCGGCGTCTCCGCGGACCTCAACCGCTGGAACGCCGGCCGCTCTTTCTTTGAATCGATGAAGGCCACATTTAAAGGTAAACTCTACGCTGTGGGCCTGCAGGGTGGTGAAGTTTACGGGTATCCGGTCTACAAATCGCTGAAAGATGTCCCCGGCACGGTGGACTATGTCATCTCCGCTATTCCCGCCGCCGGTATCCTAGGTCTGATTGAGGATGCCAAAGCCAAAAAGGTCAAGGCCATCCATCTGTTTACTGCCGGATTCTCGGAAACGGGTCGTAAAGATAACACGGACATGGAAATGCGCATCGTCGCCGCGGCGCGGCAGGCTAATTTGAGAATCATCGGCCCCAACGGCATGGGTATTTATTGCCCTGCCGGCGGCCTCGCTTTCCGCCCCACTTTCAGCCAGATTCCCGGCCGCGTGGGCTTGATGTGCCAGAGCGGAGGCAATACCGATTTTGCCATCCGTGAGACCACTTCCCGCGGCCTTTATATCAGCCGGGGCATTAGCTTCGGCAACGCCACGGACGTTAATGAAGCCGAAATTCTGGAATATTACGCCCGCGATAAAGATACTGATATTGTCCTGATGTACATCGAGGGCGTGCGTGACGGCCTCCGCTTTAAAAAAGCCCTGGCTGACGCCGTGAGGCAAAAGCCGGTCATTATTTATAAATCCGGCCTCACCGCCGAGGGCGCGCGCGCCGCCGTTTCGCACACTGCCTCTATCGCCGGCAACAGCGCCGTCTGGGATGCCCTGATCAAGCAGACCGGCGCACTGCGCGTTTACAGCATTGAAGAATTGGCGGACATCGCGGACTTGCAGGTCCATCTGCCGAATCTCACCGGTAGCCGCGTGGCCATCATGGGGGTGGGCGGGGGGCAAGCTGTCCTAGCCTCGGATGAATGCGCCAAAGCCGGTTTGAAACTGCCCCTCCTCTCCGCCGGCTTCCAGACCCGCATGAACGCGATAATGGGCAATGATGTCGGCGCCAGCTACCGCAATCCTGTGGATATTCACGCTGGTTTGACCCGGGATCAGGCTGTCGGCGCTTTCCGGGAAATGTCCAGCACTGATGAAGTTGACGTGACTTTTCTGCAAATGGAAGTTACCTGGATCAGCGAGGAATCCCGCTACCTGGGCCAGTGGCTGAGTTACGTTTCCAGTATGCAGGCCGAAATGCAAGGGCGATTTGTCATCGTTATCCATCACGCCACCGCCACCACGATTGAACTGGGCAAGAAACTCACCGAAACTTTCCGCGAAGCCGGCTTCCCGGTCTTCCCTTCCGTCACCCGCGCCGCCACCGCGGTTTCCCGCTTTTCAGCGATGAAAAAGAACCGCGCGGAATTAATTGCGGCTTTTACTTCCTCTCCCTTGGAGGGAGAGGATTGAGGTGAGGGGTCATTCAGCGCGCCAGCGCATCTCTTCGTAACCCTCATCTGAACTAGTAAATATGCGGTTTTTTAATGTGTTTATGCTATCATTAGTTAGTCCATCAGGAGGATAATCGTGGCTAAAGAGACCTATGCGGCCGCCGGGGTTGATATTGAAGCCGCCGCACGCGTCAAAAGCGTCATCGGCAAGTTTGCCCGCTCCACTTTCAATCAACGGGTGGTAGGGGATTTCGGCTATTTCGGCGGCCTGTTCGATATGAAAGGCTACACCGATCCCGTTCTGGTTTCGCACTCGGACGGCGTCGGCACGAAGCTTAAAATCGCCCTCGCTTTGAACAAGCATGACACCATCGGCATGGATATCGTTAACCACTGCGTCAATGATATTTTCACCACCGGCGCGGAACCCCTTTTCTTCCAGGACTATATTGGCATGGGCAAGCTGGAACCGGATCGCGTCAAGGACATCGTTCAGGGCATGGCTCACGCCTGCGCTGACGTCGGTTGCGTCCTGATCGGCGGCGAGACCGCTGAAATGCCCGGCATTTATAACGGCGATGATTATGACCTGGTCGGCTTTATCGTGGGTGTCGTCACGCGTTCATCGGTCATTGACGGCCAGAAGATCAGGGCCGGGGACTCCATCATCGGCCTGCCTTCCAGCGGGCTGCATACCAACGGCTATTCACTTGTCCGCAAGCTGTTCACCGCGGATGATTACAACAAATATTACCCTGAACTGGGGCGGACTCTCGGCGAAGCCCTGCTGGAGCCGCACCGCTGTTATTACCATGTGATCAAGCCCCTCCTCTCCATGGTCAACGGCCTCGCCCATATCACCGGCGGTTCCTTTAAAAAGAACATCGGGCGCATCCTGCCGGAAGGCGTCGCCGCCGAAGTTAACACTGAAAGCTGGAAAGTACCCCCGCTGTTTGAAATTCTCAAGCAAAAGGGGGAGATTGACCGCGCTGAAATGTACCGGGTGTTCAACATGGGCATCGGCATGTGTATGGTCTGCGACCCCGTTAAGGCTGCTTCTGTTATCGGCTACCTGCCGGAAGCTAAAATTATCGGCAAGATTGTCCCGCAAACCGGCAAAGACCGGGTGATTATAAACTAATTTTGAGGGGAGAAAAAGATGCGCGCTATTATCAGTGTCTCTGATAAAACAGGATCTGTAGATTTCGCCAAAGGTCTGATCAAACTCGGCTTCGAGATTATCAGCACCGGCGGCACCAAGAAAAGCCTCGTCGAGGCCGGTGTCAAAGTCAAAGGCGTTTCGGATATAACCGGTTTCCCGGAAATCCTTGATGGCCGCGTGAAAACGCTCCATCCCAATGTGCACGGTGGTATCCTGGCCCGCCGCGATCTGCCCGAACACATGAAAGCCCTGGCCGAACACAAAATTACCCCCATCGATCTGGTGGCGGTCAACCTTTATCCCTTCGTGCAGACGGTCGCCAAGGCCGGCGTCACGATTCAGGATGCCCTTGAGAATATCGATATCGGCGGCCCGGCCATGATCCGCGCTTCCGCCAAGAACTTCCCCGGCGTCATCATCATCGTCGATCCCGCTGATTACCCCGTGATTCTGGAAAAACTGGCGAAGGGCGCGGTTGATTTCGAAGAGCGCAAGCGCCTGGCCCAGAAAGCCTACCAGCATACTGCCACATACGATACAGCCATCAGCCAATACCTGCGCCAGGGCGTGGAAGAAGCCCCTGAGCACCTCACCGTCGCTATGAAGAAGCGTTACACCCTGCGCTACGGCGAGAATCCCCACCAGAAAGCCGCTTTCTATTCCGAGAATGTGGTTGGTTCCGGCGCACAGGATACCGGCATCACTTTCGCCGAAGTCCTGCACGGCAAGGAACTTTCTTTCAACAATATTCTGGACGCGGATTCAGCCTGGGGCTCCGTTATGGACTATGCCGCGCCCAGCATCGCTATTATCAAGCATAACAACCCCTGCGGCCTCGCTTCCCGCGAGAATCAGGTTGAAGCCTATGAACTCGCCTTCAGTGGCGACCCGGCGGCCGCGTTCGGCGG
>JANYKH010000111.1 GCA_025358235.1 Chloroflexota bacterium | reverse complement strand
TAACGTTGTTTCCCCGGTGACAGTCAGCGTGTCATATAGCGCAGACTTCGATAAGGGGCAGTACCCAAAGCCCACTACCGAGATGCCTTGGAAGGTGTCCATTACGGCCATCGGCACGCAGCCCAACGGGGCGACCATCGTCTTTAACAGCGACACGCCTATCACCACCATCAGCGGCGGCGCTTCCGCTTCTTTCAACCTCGGCGCTAACAGTGGTCCGTGGCAGTTCACCGCCGAACTGATGCAGCCTGCGATTCCTTTTGGTAAAGCCTGGGCACCAATCGAAACTGCCAGGGTCAACGTTAATTACAGCCCCGGCGCGGCGGGGAATTCAAACCCGGCCGGCGCTAACCCGGGTGTGGTTCAGCCGCCGCAAAATAATTCTCCCGACGGAGATTCCAGTCCAATCGTCCCGATTGCGGTGGTGGGGGGCGCCGGAGCCGCCGCGGCTTTAGGTGCACGCGCTCTGGTAAAAAAAGGTAAAAAACCGGCGGCAAAAACGCCGCCCAAACCCGCCGGCCCACCCCCGGGCACGAAAGATACCCGTTCCAAAGAAATCATCGACGCAAGTAAGAAGTATTCCGAGTCGCTGAGAAATAAAGAACGCTTTGAAAAGCTGACTCAATTACGCAAAGCCGTCTCCGGCGACGCCAAACTGGCCGGCTTTGTTAATGATGCTTATGGCAGTATTGTCAAAAACGGTATTGTAGACGCGAATAAATTAGCCCGGCTTGACGGGTTGATGAAAAACTGGATTAACAGGGATAAAATAGCTCCACAGATGCCGGACTATACCAGTGATGACGCTCTCTGGGATTCTGTACGGCAAGGCTCTCAAAGTCTGCCGGTAAGATTTGGGTTGGCGTATGTCTCCGGCGGTTATTCCGAGATGGCGCTCAACCCCATTTCAGCGGTGTCTACTATCCGCCAGGGTATTATGGAGGACAAGTCAACGCTCCAGGCCATCGGCGATGGCTATAAACAGGCTACTTTTGAACTCGCGCTCGGCGAAACAGGCCGGCTTTTTAAATACGCCACACCTTATATCAATAACGTTAAGGAAAGCTATAAACTTACAAAACTGGCAAGCTCGAACGCCGACTTGGCCTCTGAAATTTCCACTATTAACCAGCTCGCAGCGCAGACTAAACACCTGGGAAAATACAGCCGCAACGCCTTTATGAACAAGACCGTGGTCAACAAATTAGGCCAGACCGCCGCAGCCGAATTAGACGATCTGGAAAAGGCCGCCCTGAACCTGAGCAACAACCCCGAATATAAAGAACTCATGTCGAAGAATTCTGAACTCATTCCCGGTAAAGTTAAAGAAATCATGGGGACCGCCAAGCAGAAAGTCTATCAAAACGCTCAGGCCAAAGCCATCGAAAAAACCGTCGGCCAAATGAGCGCTGAAGGCCAGTTGGTGGAAAATAATCCCCTCTTGATAAAACAGACCGGCACCCATGCCCGTCCCGGCAACCAGGGATGGAACCCCGCCAGGAGCGATTTTGACCATACCGTGGAGTTTGGCTCCTCCAAATACAACGGCACTTATGAAGCCGAGTTCAACGCCCAGCTTGAAGCGCAGGGCACGTCCGCCAAGGCGCTGGATGCTAACGTTTACGGGGATGGCACAAGTTCGGTGGGGGCATATAAGGGCGGCGGAGCGATGAAATTCGTTGAGAATTACAACCAAACCAACGGCAGCGATATGATGATCACCTCCCGGAACGGACAGATAACCGTCAGCCGGGAAGAGACGCAGACCATCAATTCCCTCCTGGGCAAGATGAATACAGAAGACGTGGCCAGCGCCAAAGCCAACTACCAGAACTTCTTCCAAAAAAGCCTTGAGAAAGGCGGGAACGTGGACCAGATGATCCAGAATACCTCGAAGGAGGTCTCCCGGCAGTCCGGCCAATATAGCGCTGAATACGTGCAGCATTTCCAGAATACGGGTAAGGTCAACTACCAGGTACCCGAGGCAGCCCAGGTAGCCGACCTGGTCAAGAAAAAAGGATTCTCCGTGGATAATGCTATGAACCAGGTAGGCTATAGCGGCGGCAAAGAACAGCTCCTGGGTGATTTTAAAAAATTGATGGGAATGTAAAATGGAAAATCGCAATAAACCCGTGACCGCCACATTGACGGAAGCCGACGTAAAATCGCTGATCGGCTCCACTGGGGTAAGACCTGACAGGGTTTCGCCCCTCGCCCGGATTAGCGGCGCCGGAACAGCGGATATAGCCAAGCTCCAGCGGGCCGGCCTCTTGGAAGGCGGCAACCGCACCACCCCGGATTGTGCTCAATCATTCGGCATCCTGGCCAATCCGGAAACAGAAATTGATATGATCTGGGGCACAGCGGACCGCATGAGCCTCGCCAACCTGTTTTCGGCAGGCGCGGACGCCAGGATGGTCTCATTTACCAAATTAAACACCGGTTATAACATCGCCTATTTTGTGACGCCACAGGATATCAGCGACCTTATCATTAAAAAAACAGCTATCGGGGATATTAAAGAACCTGCCTCGCTGTCTCTCGAAGTCAGCTACTCCGCTTTGCCTGTATTTTTTGCAGTTTTGGACCTTTACCATGAAGCACAGCTAAAAGCCGCGTTAGAACGCCGCGGGGAGACCGAAAGCGTGGTAACCGCGGAAGACATAAACCGTGTAATTCAAAATGCCAAAATGGACTCCAACTTCGGCTGGTACGCCTCAGCCGGATACGTTTCAATGACCGGCAGTCCGGTTACCATTGCCTCAATTAACGAAGGTATTAATGCCCTGAAATCTGTAGGTATGATTGGCACTAATGGATTACTAACCACGGCCCTGACTTCTTTTGCCGCCGGCGCTTTCCCCCTTATTTCTTTCAACGGCATCAATGTCTTAAAGAATAACGGGAGCAACCCGGAAAAAACCGAGATGGCGCTTTTCCGCGGCTTCTCGTCCTTGCTGTTCATCCAGATGACCCCGAACAGCGTAATGATCAACTCCATTTCAACTTCACAGGTGCCGGAAATCCTGTTTAACCTCGCTACTCGCCCCTTTGAACCGCCGGAAATTACCCCACCCACCCCCCCTTCTCAGCCCGCTGCCGGTACGGCCTGCGCCAAATGCGGTACGGGCAACATTCCCGGCGCCAAATTCTGCATAAAATGCGGTGCGCCTATGACCGCGGCTGCCCCTAAACCCAGCTTTTGCCCCAAGTGCGGTGATCCAGTAAAGCCCGGCGAAAAATTCTGCGATAAATGCGGCGCCAAACTCGCCTGATTCTATTGAGAGGTAGTAAAGATGTTTTGCCCTAATTGCGGTACACAAATTCAAGACGGATCAAAGTTTTGTGCCTCCTGCGGTAAACCGGTCGGCCAAGCGGGCTGCCCCTCCTGCGGCGCAGAGTTGAAAGCCGGAGCTAATTTCTGCCCTAATTGTGGCGCCGGTGCCGGGGGCGGAGGCCGTGCCAACCCGGTACCGATGCCAACCCCTTTTCCGGTTGCCAACCCGCCTGGGATCGCCACTGATCTTAAAGGCTTGCTTCCCGGCGAGGTCGTCCTCATGGATACCGGTCTGTTCCCTATTAGCTATATTAAGAACCTGATGACTTCGATTAATGGCAAGTTATATCTCACCAATCAGCGGCTGGTCTTTAAAGCGGGGGCGCTGCAAGGGGTGGGGGGCGTCAGCTCCGGCGGTTTGTTTATCCCCAATCCAAAGGATGCCGGTAAGGCCAAGACCTTTTTCGGTATTCCGTTAAATGAAATCTCCGGAGTGGAAAGCGGCTGGTCCCACGTCACCGTACAGGCCGGTGAAAAATACAAGTTTGGCGGTATGACAAAAACAAAAGAATGGGCGGCGGCCCTTAATCGAGCCCGCGGAATAGGCTAATAGTCAAGGAGTCTGAAATGGATTTTATTTTTGGTTTGCTCGTTATCTTTGGCATCGGCATGCTTATCCGTCATTTTTGGAAAAAGAGCAAAGCTAAATCCCAGGCAGCGCCACAATCACAGCAAGCGCAACCTACCATGGCCAGCGGCCAAACACCCAAATTCTGCCCCAACTGTGGCGTGCCCACAGAACCGGGGTCGGCTTTTTGCGGCGGCTGCGGCGCCAAACTGAACTAATCCCGGCACACAAATCATGAATGATGTTGGACTCTGGCTTGGAATAGGTGTTGGCGCACTTGGATTTCTGGCAGGAATCGCGGCTATTGTGTGGGCTACAGGACTCTTTGAATACATGGGCGGGAAAAAGCGATTTTCCGGCTCGGCGGTAAGTCGCCAGGCTCTCAAGGATAAATTACTCGCCCTGAATTCCGTAGAATCGCCATATGAACTCAAACCCAACGGGGAAACCGACCTAGTACTGGAATGGCGCATCGCGAATGTTAACTGGAAGGGAGTCTTCGCCCGGGAACGTTTAAAGAAAACCTACCGAGCTTTCATGGTCCTGGACGAAGCCCGGCACGCCGTCCGTCTTTTTGAAGAATCCGCGGAAGTTCGCTGGTCTGCCAACGCGGGAAGTTTCACTCCCAGCGTTCATTTTGAAACCGAATTTTTCAAAGGACGTGTTATTTTCCAGAAATCCTGGGGAATTAAGTACAATATTACCCCGGATTTGAAATTTAGCAAGGTTTTCGACTACAATTTCGATATAAACGATGTCCATAACCCGGTAAGAAATATTGTCGAAACAGCCGGCTGGGAATACGTTCCGGTCGTCCGAAAAAGTCACACCACATATAAGAGCCTCGGACCTTACTTCGTAAGGCCGGGACAATAGGGAGAAACAGAATTGGCTAAAGGGGCTATCAACCGGTTAAAAACAATGTATCCCCTGCGGAACATGGTGGATCAACGCTACCAGGCATCGCAGGACGCTATCAAGCAGGGCAAACCAGTCGCCTGGTGCATGATAGATTTCGGCATTGCGACACCTTTCCTGGAAGCGATGGATATCGCAACCATATTCCCTGAAAATTACGGCCCAGTTTGTGCGGTGAACGGGGTGGTGGGTGGTTTTCTTGACCGTGCCACAGCAGAGGGTTTCCCCAATCACATGTGCGGCTACTGCCGCAACTGCCTGGGCTATTCCTCCATCATGCAGGAAATTGGCGAAGTGCCTCCGCAGGCCCCCTCCGGCGGTATGCCCAAACCAGCGCTGCTAATGGCCACCGGACGCGTTTGCGATGCCCATTTTAAAACGTTTCAGGCGGCGGCGCGCTACCTGGACTCCCCGATGTGGATCATCGACCAGCCTCAGCCCGGAGAAATCGAGGCCCTCTTGCCCGGCTCCTACGAACGCGATGTGAAGTACATGGTTGGGGAATTAAAGGAATTCGCCAAATTCCTGGAACGTTTGATGGGCCGGAAGATGGATTGGAACAAGTATGAAACCATCGTCAACGGCCGTATCGAAGTTAATAAAATCTGGTATGAAATCAATGAAATGCGCAAGGCCGTTCCCGGCCCGATGCATGCTCGGGATTTCTGGAGCAGCATGTCTGCCGCCATCTTCGGCGGGGCCGATTATGAAGTAAACAAAAAACTGTTCCATGATATGTATGACGAGGTCAAATACCGCGTCGATAACAAAATTTCAGCGATCAATTTCCCGGAAAAGTACCGTATGACCTTCTATGTCCTGCCGCCCTGGCACAGCCTGGGATTTTTCGATAAACTGGCGGAACGCGGCTGGAACTTCGTGATTGAGGAAGCCTACCACCCGCCCAAACCCCGCAACCTCCAGCTGATTTCAGATCCCGTGGAAAGATCAGTGCGCTTTTGCATTCCCGGGCTCGGGAATACAATCGAAGATAATTTCCCGGAAGCGGAAGCCGCCGATATCAAAAAAGAAATCCTGAAAAAGGGGTATTCTCACCGTCTTACGGTAAAGCAGGCGCAGGATTACAAGGTGGATGGCGCACTGCTGCAGCCGCTGCTGACCTGCCGCGCCTATACTCTGCATCAGCCCAGCATATCAGACCAGTTATTAAAAATGGCCTGCGTCCCTTCCATGTCTGTGGAGGGTGATACAGTCGACGTTAGCCTGTTTGATCCGGAAGCTGCTTTACGGCGGGCTGACGCGTTTGAGGAGCAAATGGACCATTTCAAAGAAGTAAGAGAAAAGGGCTGCGTGGGGGTGGCGAAATGACGCCGCTTGCAACTGCAGGAATCGCCCGCGCCGATGCTATCTACCAGGACCGCGCCGCCGCCGCCAAAGAATTAAAAAAACAGGGCAAAAGGGTAATGGGCTATTTTTGCCTTTTCCCGCCAGTTGAGATCATGACCGCCCTGGATATCGTGCCCTACCGCATGCTGGGCAACATGAAAGAACAGATCACCGAGGGCGACCGCGTCCTGCCTCAGATGGTCTGCCCGTTTTTACGCAGTTGTCTTGACCTGGGTATTAAAGGCAAATTTGATTTCCTGGACGGGATTGTCTTTTCTCACGGCTGTGATGTCAGCCAGCGCATGGTATCAGTCTGGCGCACTTACGTGCCCATGTCTTTTTCATTCCTTGTCGATACACCCCACTCCACTCACGCCGCCGCGGTCACCCAGGAACGAGCTTTGCTGGGTGACTTCATCAAGAGCCTGGAGAATCTGACCGGACAGAAATTAACTAACACCAAACTGGCGGAAGCCGTTAAACTGCACAACCGCCAACGCGCCCTGGTCCGCGAGATGTATGAGCTCAGAAAACAAAATCCTCCGCTGATCACCGGAGCGGAAACCCTAAAGGTCATCGTGGCGATAATGACTCAACCCGTGAGGGAAGGCAATGATCTTCTGACCGAGGTTATTGCCGAGGCGAAACGGAGGAAAAACCCGATTCCCGCCAACCAGCCCCGCCTGATGATCTGGGGCAGCATTATCGATGATTCTTCGATCATTGAAATGATTGAAGAACTT
>JANYKH010000103.1 GCA_025358235.1 Chloroflexota bacterium | reverse complement strand
ATAAATATCCAGGTCAAAATCAAAGCCGGAGCCCAGAATATTCTTGCCGAGGAAACCCATTTCACGCATCTGATCGATGGCGATCTGGCAGTTTCTGACGGCGAGAGGATATTCATTACGGACGTAAATGTAACCCTCGGTCGCGCCGATAGCGAAAGCGCCGATGACCATGCCCTCGAGGATGCTGTGCGGGTTGCCTTCCATGAGAGAGCGGTTGGCGAACGCGCCGGGATCGCCCTCATCGCAGTTGGCGATGACGTACTTGATATCGCCGTGAGCGCGTCGGGTGCTTTCCCATTTGGTACCGGTGGGGAAGCCCGCGCCGCCGCGGCCGCGGAGAAGAGACTTTTTAACCTCGCCGATGATGGCGTCAGGCGTCATTTTAAGGGCTTTGCCGAGCGCGCCATAGCCGCCGATGGCCAGGTAATCTTCAATTGAGTTGGGATCAATGAAACCGTTATTGCCGAAGATGAGCCGGTTCTGGCGGGCATAGAAAGGAATATCGCCTTCTTTTTCGATTTTAGCTTTGGTAGCAGGATCGACATAGAGCAGGCGGGTGATAATCTTGCCGGATTGAACCGATTCAATAATTTCCGGCACGTCTTTAGCTTTGACGTGCTGGTAGAAGGTGTGAGCCGGAGAAATGCCGACCAGCGGGCCGCGCTCGCAGAAGCCGTGACAGCCGGTTTTCAGAATCTGGACTTTGCCATCCAATCCCTTAACCGCATTGTCAAAGGCATCCATAACCGCTTCAGCGCCGGAGGCGCGGCAGCCGGTGCCGCCGCAGCAGGTAATCGTCAACTGGTCCGCTTTGCGTCCAGCCGTAATTTTTTTGCGGTATTTTTCCAGGTCTGCAGGGGAGGTCAGTTTTTTTATCTGAGCTGTTGCCACTAGAAAATGTTCCCCCTTATTTATATTTCTTCAGGACAGGTGCGACCTTTTCAGCGGTCATCTGGCCTTCGTAATTACCATCGATTACGACCATGGGACCGAGGGCGCAAGCGCCAACGCAGTTTACCGTTTCAATGGTGAAGACCAGGTCTTTGGTAGTTTCACCGGCCTCGATGCCGAGTTCGCGTTCGATCTTTTCAAGCACCCTGACCGCGCCGCGGACATGGCAAGCCGTGCCCATGCAGCAATTAATGATGTGCTTGCCGGCGGGCGTAAGGGTGAAAGCCTTGAAGAAAGTCGCCACGCTGTAGACCTGGCTCAGAGGCACTTTCAGACCTTGATGGACTTCCTCAAGGGCCGATTCCGGCAGAAACTTGTAGAAGCCCTGGATATCCTGAAGGATCGAGACCAGCATGGACTTGTCATAGCCATAGCCGGCCATAATTTTATTAACTTTGTCTTTTACGGTGATTTCCGCGGTTTCCAAGCTCATTTCTTTTTCGCCTTCTCAACGAGTTTGTTGTACTCCAGTTCGACCCTGGACTGGATAACTTTGAGCTGATCTTCGCTCAAATGGCGGAACCGGCCCTGAATCTTGGTGTAGTCCGCGAGCGGCCGGAGAGTGGGAGTCTCAATACTCATTTTGTACTGACCGTATTCAACTTCATAGAGGGGGAAAACGCCGGTCTCGACAGCCAGGCGGCCCATTCTCACCGAAAGATCAGGGGCGCAGCGCCAGCCGGTGGGACATACGGAAAGGACCTGAATATAGGAAGGGCCCTTAATTGAGACAGCTTTCTTGATTTTCTCCATCATATCAAAGGGGTAGCTGGGGGAGGCGGTGGCGACGTAAGGAATGTTATGCGCCACGGCGATGCCCGGCATGTTCTTTTTCCAGCTGAGCTGGCCGGCGGTGGCTTTACCGGCGGGGGAGGTGGTGGTGGCGGCGCCGAAGGGGGTGGCGGATGACCGCTGGACGCCGGTGTTCATGTAGGCTTCGTTATCGTAGCAGATAAAAAGGATATCATCGTTTCGTTCCACAACGCCGGAAAGCGGTTGAAAACCGATATCGAAGGTGCCACCGTCGCCTGCAAAGGCCAGTACGGTCGTATGATCGTTTCCCTGAATGGTCAAACCGGCCTTGATCCCGGCGGCGACGGACGCGGTGGCTCCGAAGGCGACCGAAACCACCGGAACGGTGATGCAGGTGTAGGGGTAGATGCCGATCAGGCTTGACCAGCATCCGGCCGTCATCACGACAATCGTATCCTCACCCAGGACCGACAATGTTTGTTGCATGGCCACGGTGGCGCCGCATCCGGGACAACCATAGTGGCCCGGTGTAACCAGTTCTCTCTTCACCTGGATTTGTTCACTCATGGCAACACCTCCGCCCAAAGCGACATCCCTGCCTCGACGGCGTTCCCGTCTCCGGATATCGCCTGTCGTACC
>JANYKH010000038.1 GCA_025358235.1 Chloroflexota bacterium | reverse complement strand
CGCCAAGGTCACTCAGCGGGGCATCGAATTCCGCGCCCTGCTTTTCTTCATTCTCCATGGCCTTGGCTTCATCCCAGAGTTCTCCGGGCTCAGGCTCAACCTCTGCTTCAGGCTCCGGTGCCGGAGATGTTCCATAAACATCTTCCTTAGCCTCAGCGCTGTCCTTTAAAGCCTGATTGTCATCATTAATCAGTTCGGATTCAAATAATTCGGAATCTTTACTCTGTTTTTCAGAAGTCATCTTCCGACCTCCTACCTTTTACCCAGGGTTTTATGAATTTCTCTCAATTTAAGACTATTTTGAATGCCGTCAGCTTGCAAGCGGGCCAGGTCAGCCCCGGCACCCGTTTCAGCTTCGACGGCGAGTATTTCCCCACGACGGGCTTCAATATTCCTGACGTATCTTTCACGCAGGCGCAGCAGGCAGCTCTGGAAACGCTCCTCAATGGGCCCCGGCGGAATAGATTGAGCCTTGAGCCGGGCAAGATGCTCGCTAACGGCATTTGCAACTTCATCCGGCACAGGGTCTTGCGCTTTCCGGCAGATATTCAGGATTTCCCGGTTTTCCGCGCTCAGCAAGTATTCCGGTAAAACGTCATTACATTTTGTTTGCAATTCAGGGTGCTGCACCAGCAGCGCCAGAAAGTATTCTTCAAGCGGGTCTTTAACTACAGGGGCAGATACAACATCGCCGGGTGTTTCACCCTTTTTGCGTTGAACCTGTTTTTTGGCCCTGGCCATTTCAGCTTCCAGAACGGTCTCCCGCACGTTAACTTTTCGGGCCAGCTTCTGGGTATAATGGGCCTGCCTGATAGGATTGTTGATTCCGCCGATAACGGGCAAAAGGCGGTCAACGGCCATTTGTTTATCACCGGCTTTGGTGATGTCAAGGCCTGCCAGCAGACTATCAAAAGTGCAGTCCATCACCGGCCGTGCATCCGTTACTGCTTTGTGCCAGACTTCGGGAGTATCCCGGATAACTTCATCAGGGTCAATGCCCTGCGGTAAAGACATTACCTTTATTTCAGACCCGGTTAACGCTTCGTAGGTCACACAGCGCAGCATGGCTTCCTCTCCGGCCACATCCGGGTCAAGCGCCAGCACCAGGTTTTTGGTCATTTTTTTCAGTATGTTAATTTGTTTATCCGTGATGGAAGTTCCCATCGAAGCTATTACATTATTAACGCCGTTCTGATGCAGCATGATAGCATCAACATACCCTTCCACAATTATGGCCATGTCAGCCTTACGGATGGCTGGAGCCGCCGCGTCCACGGCATAAAGGGTACCGCTTTTATCAAATATCGTAGTTTGCGGGGAATTCTTATACTTGGGCTGAGAATCATCCATCGCCCTGGCCCCAAACCCCGTCGTCTGGCCCTTGATGTCTCGAATGGGGAACATTAACCGGCCATGAAAACGGTCAAATACCCTGCCGTCCTCCCCCTGTATCAACAATCCCGCATCGATAAGTGTCTTCTCATCAAAACCCTTACCTACCAGATATTGTTTCAATCCGTCGTTTTCCGGGCTCATTCCTATCTGGAAATTCTCAATTGATTTCCTTGTAATGCCCCGCCCCTCCACATATTCCCGGATCTTCTTGGCGGAAGGCGAGGTCAACAAATAATCGTAAAAATACTGAGCCGCGGCGGCATTGGCGGTGTAAAGCGGGTCTTTTACCTCTTTCTTCTCGCTCTGGGGCGCATAAGTTGGTAGTATCACGCCCGCCTGATCTGCCAGCCGTTGCAGGGCATCCTTGAAATCGATGCCCTCTTTCTTCATTACGAAGGAAAATACGTCGCCGCCGGTGGCGCATGCGCCGAAGCAATGCCATGTCTGCTGGTCCGGGTACACGTAAAAAGAGGGATCCTTTTCACTGTGAAAAGGACAAGGAGCACGGTACAGCCGGCCGGCCTTGGACAGCGTAGTATACTGCCCGATCACCTGCACGATGTCTAATTTAAGTTTTACGTCTTCAACAGCGGTCATAATTAAATTCGGTGAATGATAATGCCTTTGCTAATTTCGTCATAAAGGCGCATCGCATACTGGTCCGTCATACCGGCCACTACGTCTACGACACCCCTGGCCAGAGGTTCGCCTTCCCGCCGGTATTCCGGGGGCAGCCTTTCCTCATGGCGATTAAAATACGAATATAAAAAACGTATTACTTCCCGCGCTTTTTGAGTTTCTTCCTGCGCGGAACGCAGACTATAAACCTTTTCAAACAGGAATTCGCGTAAAGTATTAGCCGCGGTTAAGACCCGCGGACTCAACATAACTTCGGAAGTCCTAATTATACCACTATTATCATTAATAACATCCCATGACGTCTCAACCGCGTCACAGACCATGGTATTGATTCTTTTTGAGTGTGAACCCCCCAGAACCGAAATGGCCGACCGGGGTAAATCATTTTCCGTCAGCATGCCGGCGCGAATGGCGTCATCGATGTCATGATTTATATACGCGATAGCGTCCGCCAACCGGCAGACTGTACCTTCAAGTGTCCCCGCCTTCCCCGCCGCCTGCCCCATAATATCCGCGCGTTCTTTAGAATGATTTAGAATGCCGTCCAGCACTTCCCATGTCAGGTTAAGGCCTTTTCCGCCATTCTCGAGTATCTCCACCACCCTTACACTCTGCTCATTGTGGCAAAAACCCCCCGGATAAAGCTCGTTTAAAACCCCTTCCCCAACATGCCCGAAAGGGGTATGCCCCAGATCGTGACCGAGAGCGATAGCCTCAGTCAAATCCTCATTGAGGTTCAGAGAACGGGAGATCGTCCTGGCCACCTGAGACACTTCCAGAGTATGAGTCAGGCGGGTAACGTAGTGATCACCGGTGGGTGCGATGAAGACCTGAGTCTTGTGTTTTAAACGGCGAAAGGCCTTGCAATAAATGATCCGGTCCCTATCGCGCATAAAAGCGGTGCGTATGGGGCAGGGTTCTTCGTGTATGGCCCTGCCCCGTGAAAGCCGGCTCCGCGCCGCATATCGGGAGAGGCTTTCTTCCCGTTCTTCAATCTTTTGCCTGACGCTAAGTTCCCGCACCAACCTTCAATCTCTGTTCAACCTTAGCGATAATTTCGCGAGTTACGTCAATCATATCCGGGCTTACCGAAACTGAGGTGATGCCCCAGGCGACCAGCTTTTCGGTAAGTTCGGGGTAGACAGAGGGAGCCTGGCCGCAAATTGAGCAGGTAACGCCGGCGGCTTTGCAGCCGGTGACGATACGCTCTAGCGCGATCATGACAGCCTCGTTGCGCTCATCAAAAGTGGTGGCGAGCTTAGAACTGTCACGGTCAATTCCCAGAATAAGCTGTGTTAAGTCGTTAGAACCAATGGACACGCCATCCACGCCCAGAGCCAGGAATTTATCCAGCAGAAAGACGTTGGAAGGTACTTCCACCATCATCCATAGTTTGAAATCAGCTGACCGCTTCAGCCCTTCAGCTTCCATAATTTTGATCGTCTGCTGCAGTTCGTTTATTGTGCGGACAAACGGGATCATGACCCAGAGGTTTTTGTAGGTTTCGCGGACCTTTTTAATGGCTTCGATTTCCAGTTTAAAGGTCTCGGTATCGGTAATATAGCGTGAAGCGCCGCGGTACCCGATCATCGGGTTTTCTTCGGCCTCTTCGTACTTTTCGCCGCCTTTGAGAGCGCGGTATTCGTTGGTCTTGAAATCGGTGGCGCGGTAAACAACCTGGCGCGGGTGGAAG
>JANYKH010000031.1 GCA_025358235.1 Chloroflexota bacterium | reverse complement strand
ACATCAGGTTGTTCTCGACGAATCCCTCGGGCATGAAATCGCGCAGACCGATGGCCAGCGCCCCGCCTGCCACAATGGCCATCTTACGCTGCTGCTTAGGCAGGCAAGAGGCCGCCATGCCGATAACTATGGCGTTATCTCCGCTGAGTACGAGATCAATTAATGTAATCTGTAAAAAACCGAGAACGAACGTCCAATCAAACACTGTCTTGTCTCCCTGGTATTACCTAAATAAAACGGTCGGGGGTACCGGAATCTGGTACCCCCGACCGTCTAAAATGTTCTTGATCTAAGTGATCTGGTGATATCTCCTGTTTCAGCCTTAATTATATAACAATCGTGGCTGGTTGTTAAATTCCAAATAATTTGCGGGCATTACCGGAGAATATCTTTTCGTTGTCCGCGGCGGAAAAACCGCAGTCCTTAATTACCTTGGGGTAGGTGGCAAAACGCATCTCGCCGCTGCCCGGCCCAAAGGGGGCGTCAGTGGCAAATACGATATGGTCCAGCCCGAAGACTTCACGGGTGCATTTGATCGCCGCGCTGCTGCCGCCTACGGCAGTGTCGTAATAGAATTTACGGAAGTATTCCGGCAGGGGCTTGGGCAGATCATAACCGATCTTTTCCGGCAGTCTCCCTGAGAATGTTTCCATCGTCCGTCCGAACATGAAGGGCAAACCACCGCCGAGATGGTGGCTGAAAATGATAAGGTTGGGGTAGCGTTCCATGATTCCGGAGAATACCAGCCGGGCCAGCATTATTTCCGTCTCATAGGGCCAGCCGAAGTTGTGCATTATATCATATTGATCTTCATAAGGGCGGAAAGTGCCCTTGATAGCGTCGCAGGGGTGAATGAGAACAGGTACTTTTAGCTTTTCAACCGAGGCCCAGAATGGCTCAAATTCCTTGGCATCGATGGGTTTGCCCCGGAGGTTAGAGGAGATAAAAACGCCTTTGAGCCCCAGGGTTTTGACGGCACGCTCAAGTTCCTGGCGCGGTCCGTTTTCAAAATCTTCCAGAGGCACGTTACCGATAGGCAGCAGTCTGCCCTTGGAATCTTCGCCCAGATGGGCCATATTATCATTAAGAGCCCGTGAATAGGCCAGGCGATTTCGCTGACTTAAAGGGTAAAGGTTGGAATCAAAGGTCCACTGGGGAGTGACCACCTGGTAATCATAGTTATTGCGTTCCAGCATTTCCATGCGGGCCTTCACATCCATGTAACCGGGTTTTTTCGGCCACTTGGAGCGAGCCTCAACCATCAGGGTTTCAAACCATTTGCCGCCAATCTTGGCCATGGCGTCAAGGTGTTTCCCGTGCATACCGTGCGTGTGGCAATCAATAATCATTTTCTTCTCCTTAGATGTACCGGGGCACTAAACAGCCCGCCTGTGGTTATTCAGGCGGGCTGTCATAGTATCAATTCATATCAAACTATTTTGCAGGGGCGGGTGAGGGGGCGGGGGGAGGAGCAGGAACGTTGGCTGCAACCCAGGTAGGCCATGTTTCAGGTTTGGCCGGATCATAAAGGCCGAACGGAACAGTGGCCAGCAGGTTATAATCAACATCCATTACGTCGATTGTGAAAAGGCCGGGGCCGATGGTTTTCTTGTTAACGAAGGTGCTGGCATCGACTACGGCGGCAAAGGTGCCCATTTCGTTGGTCTTGATTTCGGCTGCAACAATACCCTTGGGATCAATAGGCATCGTGTACCAGGTCAGGTCAGTGTTAGAACCATCTGGGGTTTCCAGTACGAGGTTGATCTGAATTTTGGGCGCGAAACCGGATCCCATCAAGGTTAATTTCGTATTCTTGGCATCGGATTTGGAAATGGGGTTCATGAGAACTACGTTGGGTAAGGGGGCAGGGGTGCTCGCACCTTTCGCGATGTTAGCTCCAATAATGGAACCTGCGATGGCGATAACCACAATGGCGACGACGATAAGTTTCTTCATGCTATCTCCTTCTCCTTTTTTATTTCTACCAGGGCGGCATCATTTCGCCGAACAGGATACCGTTGAACATCGGGGTTTTCATGGCGTAATCAAAACTAACCCAGATGATGAACGATGTCAATGCAGCGATAATAACCGCGTTGTACCAACGGGACTTGGCATGAACTTTGATGTAGGCTGCGGGCAACAAGAAATCGGCGACGATAAAACCAGCGAGCCATATCACCACAAAATAGCCCGCCATCCAGGCCGCGCAAATCATAATACGATTGCGTTTCTGGATGTCGGTAACCTCTTCGTGTTGTTTTTCCTCGGTGCCGATACCGAGCGCTTTGACTTCCTCGGGGGTTCTGTCTGCGGAGATCTGGCCCAATTCGATCAAAA
>JANYKH010000030.1 GCA_025358235.1 Chloroflexota bacterium | reverse complement strand
CGGTCCGGTGCCTTATATGTTGTCGCATAACGAAAATCGGCATCTTCAAATGGAACACCAGTTGTCCCATTTCGGTCGGACTCGAATGCCCGTTCCGCACCAGATACCGCAACAGGCTACGGTCGTCGCTGGTCGTCTTGGTGCCCTTTCCATAGGACACCCGGGCCGCCCTACATATGGTTTCGTCGGACCCCATCGAGTCCACAAGACCTACGAAACCATGCCCGAAAATCGCCTTATAGTTCGGGTTGTTAATCACATCACTCTGATACGTCATAAAAAATCCCCTTCGAGGCTTAAGCCGCCCCGTAGCTCACGGGCGCTAGACGCGCCCGTAGCTCCATTGCCTAAATAGCCGGGCGACCTCTTGGTCCACCGACTCCGCCCAGCGGGCGCTAGGCCGGGCGCTAAGCGCGCCCGGAGACCCCTGTTTTACCCTCGCGGCAGGCGGGCCTTCGCGGGCGCTAGGCGCGCCCGGTCCGGGGCCTTCGGCCCGGCCTTCGGCCCCCAAAAGCCCGCCTAGCCCGGCGCCGGGCCGAGACCCAGCCCAGACCTCCCCCTTGGCCTTCGCCCGGGACTCCAACATAAGCTCCGTGGCCTTGCACCCGCAAGACCTAGTAATACCGTTACGTAGCTCATGAGACCGAACGTTAAAACGACGCCCACATGTACACCGGGTAGCAAAGTACCGCTGGTTCCCATCGGCCTTCTGAGCCACCGGCCCAATAACAGTCAAATAATGGAAACAAGTTCCTGCCGCGATATGAATAGGTGCTGGCATAAAAATCTCCTTCGGTGGGCCTTCGGCCCCAAAAACCCCGGGTTTACCCTCCGGCGGTAACCGGAAATCGGGCTTCTGCACAGTCGGGGGCCTGTCGCGAGGGTAAAACCGCCTGGTGTCCCTGGTATCCAGGGTCTGCGCCGGGCAGGGGGCCTGCCGCGTGGGTAAACCCTGGGTACCGGGCGCGCCTAGCGCCCGCCTGTCGCGAGGGTAAAACCGGGGGTTTTTTGGGGCCGAAGGCCCCCAGGGCGCCCCTGGCGCCCTATAGGATCTCGCCTTTATCGTATGCAGCAATTAAATCAGCCGCAACATCTTTCCAAAATTTCTTTTCCATAGCCTGCAATTCTGACCAGACCAACGCCGAATGTTCCGGTTGTCTTACGAGCCAGGCCTCGTAGAGCCGTTGTCCGGCCTTCATAGTTCCCGACCCCGTAGTACTCACTTAGCACCATCCTGTTTGGTCACGATTTCAAGTTTCGGATTCCAGTCAGCCAGCCGCTCCGATCCCAGGGCCTTTTCGAGACGTTCGATTGTATCAATTTCTGCCAGGAATTGGGTTTTTTTGTCCCGGTACTCCGTACAACGAGCAAGCCCTTGCTCTTTATCTTCTCCTTCTGGCAAATCATTCACCAGTTTCTCTAACATTGGTAGTAAAAGCATCATAATGTCATGCGTTTTGTGTAAATTATCCGTCAATTTCATTTTTATTTCCTTCCTTTCTGCCTTAATTTTCGCCGCCCGGCCTATGGCCTATGGCCTATGGCCTATGGCCATCGCCGCCTGGCCTATGGCCATCACACGTTTTCAAACAATATTCAATCCACGCCTTCTGAGTACTCCGGTTCATCAGCGCATTCTGTTCGAGCAAGTTAAGGGCCTCGGCCCCAAACTCAAAGCTCTTCAGGGTAACGCCCCGGCGGGCGCGGCCCCCGACATACTCTGACTTCCTATTCCTTGCTTTTTTAACAACCTTAGGTTGGTTCCAAAACCTATGAAACAGACTTCCTGTCCCCGACTTTGCCATATTTTATTCCCCCTTGAAAACCACTTTATTTTCAGGGCCTACTCCAACATACTCTCGAAGAACCCTCATGTCAACCGTTAAAACGCCGTTTGTGTCCACTACCAGGGCTTTATTCGACCCAAAATACCAACTACAGGTGCCCCGGCCCATAGTCGGAGACTCTGGACCCGGCACTTGCACTACCATAGGACCCTGGGCGGCGGCCCAGGCCTCCCGTTCCAGTCGCCCTATCACCAAAAAACCTAGGGTAACAAAAAACATCAATACTATAATGAAAACCATGGGCCGCAACATCATAGTCCGAACTCCTCTTCCTCGCGCATACGTTTAGCCCGTTCCAACAGCATAAGGTCCGACGGGGCCATCTGCCGTACCGCCGCGCCCGCCGCCGGGGCCGCCGG
>JANYKH010000012.1 GCA_025358235.1 Chloroflexota bacterium | reverse complement strand
CTATCTGCATTACCGGCAATCCGCTGGTCTCGCTCCAAACCATCGAAAAATCCGGGGAGACCTATCACTACCGGGAAATGGTGGAATTTGCCCTCAGCCGTTATGACAAAGTTTATTTTGTTTCCAATGATGCTAAAAACTATGCCCTTTCTGATTGCGAAAGGTTTGTCCATGTCCCGATTAAGCCGATTTCCGGTCCCCGCTCCCTCAGCGCCGCCTGGTACCTTATCCGCGGCGGCTTTAAAATCGGCAAGATTGCCCGGGAATGTGACTTGATTAGGGCAGACGGCTCCGGGGCGGAATTACAGGCTGCCATCGGCAGCTTTCTGAGCCATAAACCGCTGGTCATCTCCTACCGCGCGGACAGCCTTTACAGCGTTAAGGCCAATTCAAAAACGCTGACTGATCGTATTAATTACGGCCTGTTTTATCTGATTACTAAACTTTCCCTGCTGCACGCCGCTGAAGTAATTACTCTCACGGAAATGCTTAGCCGCAAGGCTGAAAAACTTGGTGTTAAATCACACCGCATAAAATGTATTCCCACCCCGGTAGACACCCGCGCCTTTGATCCCTCGGTGAGTCGGAAAACGATACGCGAAAAATTCAATCTGCACGGCACGGTGCTGCTTTACGTTGGCCGCATCCGGCCGGAGAAGCGGGTTGGCAATGCCATCAGCGCTCTTAAACTGGTCCGTGATGCCGGGGAGGATGCCCGGTTGTTGATCGTGGGGGCGGGGCCGTACGAAGACGAAGAAAAGAAAATCACCGACCTTACGAAAGAACTGGGCTTGACGGATTACGTGATTCGGGCGGGCGCAGTGAAACACGCCGAACTGCCGGAATACTATGCTGCCGGTGATATTTTTGTTTTGCCATCGATAATGGAAGGCTTGCCCAATGCCCTCCTGGAAGCTATGGCCATGGCCAAACCGGTGGCGGCCACTAATGCGGACGGCACGAAAGAGGTCATTACCGGTGGGGTTAACGGCCTGCTGTCTCCCGTTGACGACGTCAAAGGTCTGGCGGAAAACATCGTTTGGCTTATCCGCGAGCGCAGTCTTGCCCTGAAACTGGGCGTGGAAGCCCGCCGCACTATCATGGAAAAATACAGTTACGACGTGGTCTATAAAAAGTTTAAAAAGATCATTGATCGAGATATCATTATGATCTCGCGCTAGGTAGAGCATGAGCCGGGAAAACGCGCTGATTGTTTTAAGTATCCTCCTTGCCGTGAGCATTATCGGCTCGCTGGCGGTGGTAAAACTTTCCGGCTTCCGGTTTATACACCTCTGTCTCGCGCTGGTGCTGGGGATCGCTTTTGTTTTGGTCCGGTTCTGGTTTTCTCGTAATGACAGCTTGCCGAAAGACGTAGAACCCCGCCCCCTAAACCGTCCCCTTCTCTACCTGTTTTTCTGGCTGTTTTTCGGGGCCAGTCTGGTGGCGCTTTACCTTGTCGATTACCAGAGCACCCAGTTAAATTACCTGTACTTCATCATGATCGCCGGCGCTGCGGCCGTTACGGCCATTACCATACCTTCCGCCAAATCAAGTGGGGCAGTCGGCGTATCTTTGCTGCAGTCATTGTTAATTGCCGTCAACCTGAGGTTTAGTCTCACCCTGGTATTTTTTGGGGTTGCCAGCCGCGACGCGCCGTATCATATTTACAACGTCACGAGGGGCATCGTTGAGACCGGCTCCATTCCCCCGGGGACAATCTACACCTACTACCCCGCCCAACACCTCATCAGCGCCTTCGTGATACTGGTCACCGGCGGGGATGTCTGGCTCGTATCCTGCGCCGTCGGCGCGTTTACTGCCGCTATCGGCGCTTTGTTCGTTTATCTGCTGGCGCGTGAATATGTCAGCGGCACGGCGGCCCTTTTCGCCGCGCTCCTTTTCGGCATCGCCGAGCACCCCATTTCGAACGGGGCCGTAATGGCGATATTGTCTCTGACCCCGGTCCTGGCGCTGGTAATCCTGTATGCCATTCTGGAGGGGCGCCGGTCTCTCAAGTTTTCCTTTTTGGCCGTGCTGTTTATGGTGCTTTTGATCCTCACTCACCACTGGTCCGCAGCGCTGGTCATCCTGATTGTCATGTCGCTGCTGGCGACACAGATTTTATACCGTTATTTCCCGCTGGACCGGAAAGGGTTGAGTGTCAATTTCTGGACTGTCTCTTTTCTATACATGGCGCTCGTCGTCGTCTACTGGATGTATTTTTCCAAGACGTTTGAATGGCTTGGCAGTTTTGTCACCTTTTTTGCTGAGACGGACGTGCATCAGGCGGCTACATTGTCTTCGGTGTCCTCTTCGCGCCCCATGTATATTAACTGGCTGACTGAAGCCGGGCTGGCCTTTTTGATCTTCCTCTCGGTCTATTCGGTTTTGCGCAGGATCGATAAACCGCTGTCTGTTTTCAAAGTTATCCTGATAACGTCTTCCGCCGCATTTTTCGCCTACATCGCGGTGGGTTATGTGTTTCCGGCTTTTTACCAGTTCCTGCCCGGCCGGGTATACAGCTTCGTCGAGCCGTTGCTGGTCATCCCTGCGGCGGATGCGCTGGCGGTCATGTTTTTCAATCGCGGCAGTTTTATGAAACTTGGCGTACTGGCCGTTGTCTTCCTGGTGGCGGCAATTTTCATGACCACGAGCGTCAATGCGTTCTCTACTTTTACCCCGGTGGGAGGGCGTTACGCCGTTTCCCAGGCTACCCAGCCTGAATTCCTTAAGAGCGCAGTCGGATGGCTCAGCGAAAGAGTGCCCGGTTCCGATACGGTGCAGTTGGCTCATGATCCAACCTTGACCAGAGAAAAAGTTTATACGTTTAACTGGGATCTTTATTCGGCGGAGCATGCGCTTACCGCTGATCCTCTGTTACTAAACAAGAACGGTGAAATCTCATTCGTCAATATCAAACCAGGCGCCTGCATTGTTATGGACCAGCGTTTGGTGGGGCAGATGGTGGGTTTTTACTCCTACATCGCCCCTGATAAAATAGGCCAGGTGGAAGAACAAACTGAGATTCTACGTGACCGGACGATGTTCCTTTATGAAATACGTGTGCCGGTTAATGTTTACGAGTCTTTGCGGGGCGTCTCCCGCCTGTATGACAACGGCGTGATGACGGTTTACCGTCTGAAATCATAAACCATGAAAATTTGTTTTGTCTCTCCCGCAGCCTATCCGCTCCTTTCGGGGAATGCCGAAGGTGTCACCGGCGGAGCAGAATTGCAGCAGGTTCTGCTTGGTAGAGAACTGGTTAAGCACGGCATTGAGGTTCTTTTCGTTACCGGCGATTACGGACAGCCCGCCATCGAGAAAATCGACGGTATCACCGTTTTGAGATCATATCCGGCCGGAGCGGGTAAGGGTGTTACCCCGGTTAAAATCCGTCTTCTCTGGCAGGCGATGAAAAAAGCGGATGCCGATATTTATTATCAGCGGTCGGGCGTCTCCGGCATCGTGGCCCTGTTCTGCTGGGCGCACCGCAAGCGTTTTGTCTATGCCGTCGCCAATGATGAAATTGTTGACCCGCGGCGTTCCGCCCCTCTGGCTGATAAATGGCTGAAACGCCTCGATTTCAGGTTGGCGGATACAATCGTAACTCAAAAACAGTCTCAGCAATCTTCTCTGCGCGCTAATTTTAACCGCGAGAGTATGGCCATTAACAGCATCTGTCCCGTCAGTAACCAACCGTCCCAAAAAGCCGCCCCGGCGGAGGTTTTGTGGGTGGGCAATATCCGCCCGGAAAAACGGCCGGAATTGTTTCTGAGGCTGGCAAAAGCACTGCCCCAATACCGTTTTATCATGATCGGCGGGCCGGCCAAAGGTGCTGAATCTCTCTATGAAAAGGTCAGGAAAGAAGCGGAAGTATTCAAAAATTTGGATTTCCGGGGTCCGGTGCCTTACGCTGAAATCGGCGGCTATTTTGACCGGGCTTCCGTGCTGGTAAACACTTCCACCGCGGAAGGCTTTTCCAATACTTTTTTGCAGGCCTGGGAAAGATGGACTCCCGTCATTACACTTGACGCTGACCCGGATGAAATCATCTGCAGGCTTAATCTCGGTTTGCATTCCCGCAGTTTTGATAAGCTGGTGAAAGACCTTGAACAATTATTAATTAGTAATACACTGCGCTTTGAAATGGGACAAAGAGGGCGCGATTATATTATCTCGGAGCACAGTCCTCATAAAATATCAGAAAAATACCGGATATTATTCAAAGACCTGATAAATAGATTTGAGACGACTCCCCCGGAGGTTAGATGATTGCAGGATTGGGTCCTTTTGCCGCGTTTTTCGGACGTCTGATAATGAAGTTTTTACTCTGGCGCGCCAAACGCCAGGGACTGCAAATTGCGGATGACTGTAACCTCGTAGGTTTCCCCGTCTTCGGCTCTGAGCCTTACCTGATCAGTATCGGGAAGCATGTGCAGATCACAGGTAAAGTGACTTTTCTGACTCATGACGGCGCCACATGGGGCTTCCGTGATTTACCTGAATTCAAAGACGTCATTAAATACGGACGGATTACCGTCCATGACAATTGTTTTATCGGCATCGGCAGCACCATCCTCCCGGGAGTAGAAATCGGGCCCAACTCGGTCGTTGCAGCGGGGTCGGTCGTCACCAAAACCGTTCCGCCGAACTCGGTCGCGGCAGGGTCTCCGGCCCGGGTAATATCTACGCTTGAAGACTATGCTGCCAAATGCGCCGCGGAAAGCCCGGTTTATGATAAAGAAGCCATGAAACGGGACATGAAGTCAGAACTGCTTAAACTGTTTCCCTATCCGTGGTAAAGCTGCCCTGAACTCGCAGTCTCGTACAAATCCCTGACTCGCGGAGTAATCGGCCGTGCCCCGATACATCGCACTTTTTATTATCCGCTCCATTAGTTATAATAGTGGGATAAAATTGGAACAGGTTCGAAGCATCGAGTGAATCGGACATCAGGTTTTTAACGCTCCCGCTTCGAAAAATAAAACGGAGGAAGAAAATTAATGGCAATCATGGATTTTGGCGGTACTAAAGAAGAGGTAGTCACGCGCAGTGAGTTCTCGCTTGAGAAAGCCCGTAAGGTGCTCAAGGATGAGACCATCGCCATACTTGGCTACGGCGTGCAGGGCCCGGGCCAGTCACTGAACCTCAAGGACAATGGCTTCAAAGTAATCATCGGCCAGTCCAAGCAGTTTCAAGAAGACTGGGACAGAGCGGTCAAAGACGGCTGGAAGCCCGGCGTAACCCTTTTCGAAATTGAGGAAGCAGTACAGAAAGCCACCATTATTGAAGTGCTGGTTTCGGATGCCGCTCAGCGCGTCGTATGGCCCCTGATTAAAAAGAATATGAAACCCGGCAGCGCCCTTTATTTCTCCCACGGGTTCTCGATTGTTTATAAAACACAGACCAAGGTTATTCCCCCGAAAAATGTGGATGTAATCATGGTGGCCCCCAAGGGGTCCGGCACTTCCCTGCGCCGCAATTTCCTCTCCGGTGAAGGCATCAATGCCAGCTTTGCCGTTTTCCAGGATGCTACCGGCCGCGCTATGGACCGCGCCATCGCCCTGGGTATCGGCATCGGCGCCGGCTATCTTTTCCCCACAACCTTTGAAAAAGAAGTTTATAGCGACCTCGTAGGCGAAAGAGGCGTCCTCATGGGTGCTCTTGCCGGTATCATGGAAGCCCAGTATGACACCCTGCGCAAGCATGGACACAGCCCGAGTGAAGCCTTTAACGAGACTGTCGAAGAATTAACCGAAAGCCTCATCCGCTTGGTCGCGGAAAATGGCATGGACTGGATGTATTCCAACTGCTCAGCTACCGCCCAGAGAGGCGCGCTTGACTGGAAACCCAAGTTCAAGAAAGCCGTCATGCCCGTGTTCAAGGACCTGTACGAGAGAGTTGCCACCGGCGCTGAGACCAAGAGAGTTATCTCCGCGTGCGGCAAAGTCAATTATAAGACCCAGTTGGGTAAAGAACTCAAGAAAATGGGCGACTCTGAAATGTGGCAGGCAGGAAAAACCACCCGCAATCTGCGGCCTAAAGAAAAACAGAAGGCCAATGCTGGTTCCGCGACCGGAATTGGCGGCAGAAAATCTAACTAGTTTTTAAATAACTGACTTAAACTAAAGGGGCAGGTCTAAAACCTGCCCCTTTTTCTATTTCCGACAATGCGCATGTTTAAGTTCGGTAAATCAAAAGAATATAAATGTCATTGCGCGATTCGCCACAGGCGAACCAAAGCAATCCGTTACTAATTTCCTCTCCCCCTGAGGGAGAGGATTAAGGTGAGGGGTAAATATGCGCGTAAGCGCATTTTTCTAACGTGGGCTACCCGCTTAAACTCTGCAAGGCCATCTTTATCTTGTCTTCCAGCGTCAGCGCCGGATCGTCCGGCAGGGCGGAAACCGCCCGCATCGCTTCCACGTTGGAATAGCCCAGCGAGGTCAGCGCGGACAAAACCTCCGCGTTTTCTCGGGCCGGTGCGCCGGCGGTGCTGATCACCCACCCCGCCCCGATCTTCTCCTTCAGTTCCAGCACGATCCGGCTGGCCGTCTTCTTGCCGATGCCCGGAATTGTGGTCAGCAGATCTGCATTCCCCGTCGCGATGCACGAAGTCAGATCCGGCACTTTCATCGCGGAGAGCATGCCGAGTCCCAGCTTGGGTCCGATGCCGGACACGGTGGTTAACGTATCGAAAAGCTGTAATTCGTCTGTAGATAAAAATCCGTACAGGGTCAGGTTATCTTCACGGACGTGCAGATGAGTAAACACCTTAACTTTATGCCCGATTGACCCGAGTTCCGCGATGGTATTGGGAGACATCAGGACGAGGTACCCCACCCCTCCCACGTTGATCACCGCCCTGTCTACGCCTGCGGATTCCAGTATTCCCTGTAAACTGGCGATCATGTTTCCTCCTGTAAAAGGTGGCGCAGATGCGCCTGCTGGATATGGCATATCGCTACGGCCAGTGCGTCCGCGGCATCATTGGGCTGGGGTGTTTCGGTCAGGCATAACTGGAGGCGCACCATTTCCTGCACCTGCTCTTTGCTGCTGGCTCCGTAGCTGGCTACGGCTGACTTTACCTGGGTGGGGGTGTACTCGTAAACGGGTATTTTCTGCATTGCGGCGGCCAGCAGGGCGATTGATTGGGCCCGCCCGATGGCCAGTGCGGAACGCGCGTTTTTGGCAAAGAAAGGCTGCTCAACAGCAACCTCGTCGGGATGATATTGTTCGATAATTGAGGCCAGATCACGGTAGATTCCGGCCAGTCGTTCGGCGATTGGAGTTTTTTCGCTGCTGGTGAGAGCCCCAAATTCCACGGCGGAGAGAATGTCCCCCCGCTCCTCCACGATCCCGTAACCCATTATCCGCGTGCCGGGATCTATGCCGAGCACTCTCATTTTAGCCTCTTCAGGCTTGCTCTTCGAACTTCGCCATTATCTCGTCGGTGATATCAGCGTTGCTGGCTACGGTCTGGACATCGTCCATTTCTTCCAGCCTGTTGAGCAGCTTGATGGCCTGGAAAGCGACCTTTTCTTCCAGTACGACGGGGTTCTTGGCGTTCATGCTCACTTCAGCATTCTGAACGGGGTAGTGTTTGGCTTCCAGGGCGGTTCTGATTTTAAACATATCCTGGGGGGAGGTGTAAACATCGACAAATTCGTCGCCGGCCTGCACATCCTCTGCGCCGGCATCGATGGCGGCTAATTCAAGTTCATCTTTGTCCAGTTTCTCAAGGGGGATCGTGATAATGCCACGTGATTCAAACATCCAGCCGACGCAGCCGTTCTCGCCAAGGTTGCCCCCGTGCCGGTTGAAGGCGCTCCGGATTTCCTGGATGGTCCGGTTCCGGTTGTCTGTAGCCGCCTGTACTATGATGGCGATGCCGCCGGGGCCGTAACCTTCCATATTGAGTTCAACAATCGCGGTGGCTTCAGCGCCGCCGCTGGCTTTCTTGATAGCGCGCTCGATGTTTTCATTAGGCATGGCCCCGTCCCGTGATTTCTGGATGGCCAGGCGGAGTCGGAAGTTAGAATCGACGCTCGGGCCGCCCTCTCTGACGGCGATCATGATTTCCCGCGTCATTTTGGTGAAAAATTGGCCTTTTTTGGCGTCAATGCCTGCCTTAATATTCTTAACTTTTGACCATTTAGAATGTCCGGACATGCAAAACCTCCTGGGACTCCATTGCCTTCGCTGGGATATTGTAGCATTTCAACCCTGTATGGTCAAAAATGGGTTAAGTTTCCGTTTGGTTGATATGCCGTAAATTGCTTTTGGCGTAGGTTCATGCAGCAAGGGCGACATCTCGCGAGGGGGCGCAGCCTTCCCCGCTAATAGAAACCTCTCTTCAACCGTAGAGCCTTGCGATTTATTGGCGAAGAATATGTCGAAGAGGGGCAGGGGTGATGTTAATTCGCCTCGAATCAAATCAGAACTTAAACCTATCAATCTTAGCCAAATAGTTTCCATGCTCAAAAACGTTGCAATATTCAGTACGAATACAGACGTTTTATCATTGACATGCCTTATTTTATTCCACTATCATGAGGCTAAATAGAAATATCAGCCGGCGCAGCGCGCCAAAAGGGAGGATTTATGGGGTGAGGACCGATTAGTTGGGGTCCGGTTAGACCCGAAGTTGATGAGGAACTTGATCGGCGAATCAAGGAAGACGAAGAAAAACTGAAGAAGCTTAAAGCTGAGAAAGCCGCCGCTGACAAAAAGAAGAAAAAATAGTCCTGGTCCGGGTGGAGGGGGGCGCGAGCCCCCTTTCTTTTTTGGTAAGATATACCATGCGCATGCCGGTTTATGAAGATATACCCCAATATGATTTTTGGCTTAAAGCCATTTTGACCCTGCCTCCCTTAGCCGCGGTTCTCGCTGCCTTCGCGCTGTGGGGTATGGACCCCATTGGGGCGTTCGTCATGCTGGGTACGGCGGTGTTCATTTTCCTGGTGTTCCGGGCCGTCATGCCAAAAAAGTACTTGATTTATGACGATCATGTCCGCATCGTTCTCGGCGGGCCGCTGGGCATGAATATCCCATTTTCTCAAATCAAAAAGGTGCAATACGGCAGCCAGGGGTGGGCCCCCACGGTTAACTTTGTGACTTCATTCCGGGGAGTCGTCCAGATTGATAAACTCCACGGTATGTCGATTGCGATAACGCCGGCTCGCCCGGACCTGTTTCTGGAGCAGTTGTCCAATTATCTGGGCGCAGACAAGATAGAAGGTCTAACCACGCGACCCGAATCTAAAAAGCCGGCATTGCGCTAGAAATCCTTGCTTTGAAACCGGGATTATCGGTGCCATACCTCACTACTTCCCCTGAGCTGTTAGACCTGTAACATGTCAGGCGAAGTAGTTTCCCCTTTTTTGCCCTTGCCCCTTAAACAACTTAATCAATACCACAGAGGGTTAGGGTGAGGGGACACTACTACAGTTTGTGTTCTGAAAAGAGGCTGAAAGCCGTAATCCATTAATCCGGTTATCCCTTCGCCCTCGCCGAACTCTCTTTCCACTTCTGCTTCCATCAGGCTGTAGTCCTCAGACGGGGAAGGCACGCCCGCCGCCTTTTCAAGCTGCCGCAAGCGCTCTTCCATCCGCAACTGACCCTTTAACGCGGTTCGTATGGCCTGTGCAACGGGGTCCGGGAGTTTGTTGTGTTCCAGTTCCTGCACTTTTTTCTGCGGGCTGACCACGCGCCCCGGAATGCCCACCACCGTCGCCCCCGCCGGGACTGAACTGACGACGACTGAGCCTGACCCGATGCGCGCGCCGTCCCCGATGGTAATTGCGCCCAGCAAGACGGCTTTTGTGCCCAGCACGACGTTATTACCCACAGTTGGATGGCGTTTCTTCTTTTCCAGCGATGTTCCCCCCAGCACCACCCCCTGGTATATCAGCACGTCATCACCTATCTCCGCCGTTTCTCCGATGACGATCGCTGCGCCGTGGTCGATAAACAGTCGTCGCCCGATGATGGCGCCCGGGTGAATTTCAATCAACGTCTGGAACCTGTTCCACTGGGATATCATGCGCGCCAGCAGCCGCATGTTGTGCCGCCAGCACCAGTGGGCGATGCGGTGCCACCACAGGGCGTGCAGCCCCGGATAGCAGATAATAACCTCGGCCACACTGCGTGCGGCAGGGTCTTTCTTGAAAACGTTGTTGATGTCTTCTCTTATCGTGTTGAACATTTCAAATTATATTTGTATTATAGCCCATCCCACTTTATTTGAATGCCGGGCTAATAAAGTTCTTGGAACAGCCATGTGGACAAATAACGCTCCCCGGTATCCGGCAGAATCACCACGATTAATTTGCCCTTGTTGGCATCACGGCAGGCTAACTTGCCCGCGGCGAAAACTGCTGCCCCGGATGATATCC
>JANYKH010000258.1 GCA_025358235.1 Chloroflexota bacterium | reverse complement strand
GTATGAAAATTCCCGCGGGCAGCGTCCACGTGGCCCAGGAGTTTCAGTTCCAGGATACTGTGAAGCCAGGGCAGGAACTCGTCTGCCGCAGCCGGGTTTCACGCCGGATAACCAGGGGCGCGATGAACCTCGTGGCGGTGGATATGACGGTGAACAACCAGGAAATAATTGTGCTGACCGGCAAACTTACACTTAATCTCCCGGTTGATGGGGGCAAGTAAAATGAGCCTTCCGGAATTAAAGAAGAATATCACCCGTGAATCGATTCGGCGCTATGCCGAGGCAAGCGGCGACTTCAACCCTATCCACCTTGACGAAGAGTTTGCCAAAAACACCCCCGCCGGCGGCATCATCGCCCACGGTATGTTGAGTCTCGCCTTTGTTTCGCAGATGATGACCCAGGCATTCGGCGAGGAATGGATCAAGACCGGTAAGCTGGACGTGCGGTTTAAAAACCCGGCCCGCCCCGGGGATACAATCACCATAACCGGCAAAGTGAAGAGGGAAATCCCGGATGAAAAGGGCAAGTTAATCGTCCATGAAATTGTTTGCATCAATCAGAAAAACGAAGCCATCATCACCGGGGACGCCACGGTAAGAATCAGCGAGTAGTTTCGCCCACAGGGTTTTAAGAAAAAAGACAGGGGCGAAGCTATCCGGTTTCCGCCGTCTCATATAAATTGCACAAATTAGTACTTGTACGTATTCCGTTTTTATAGTTATCCACTTAAAGTGAAAGGGAGACTGATATCGTGAGGTGACCTGTGTACCGAAACGCACTTGTGCCGCTGGATGGTTCTGAATTGGCGGAAATAATCCTGCCCTATGCGGAGGAAGCCGCTGCCAGGCTGGGTCTGAATCTGAATTTGCTCCACGTTTGCGTATCCTCCGAACCGGCTTTTCTCTGCCAGAACTACGTTAAAAGCACGGCTGAAAATACCGGCCATGTTACCCGCAGCCTGCAGTCAAAGTATAATCCGGGTGAGGCCCACACCCTCAAGATGAATCCGTTGGTTTCTGTGGGCGACCCGGCGACGGAAATATTGAGTTTCGCGGAAAAGGGGGACATAGATTTTATCCTCATGTCCACGGAGCTTAACTCCGGTTTACAGCGTTTAATTTTGGGGTCGGTCACCCGCAAAGTGCTGGCGGCGGCTAAAGTGCCCGTCTGGGTGGTGCGGCCTGAAGTCAACGAGTACCTGGTTGAGGGTAAACCATTCGAAATACTGGTGCCGCTGGATTCTTCCCCGGCGGCGGAAGCGGTATTGCCCCATGTGCGAAACCTGGCCCGCCAACGGGGGACTGGCGTAAACATCACTTTGCTACGGGTTTGCGAAGGGCCGGACCTGCTCTCCGACTATCCGGAGGCGATTATGCCCCACTCGTGGGCCGAACATGTGCGCCTGGCCGCTGAAAATACCCGCAAAGCCTGCAACATTTACCTGGGCGGAATTCAGGAGAAGCTGGCGTCAGAGGGTGTGAACGTTAAAACAGAGGTTCTAACCGGGGACGCCCCGCGGGCGATCCTGGATTACCAACGCGCTAACCCAGTTAATTTGATGATAATCTCCTCCCACGGGCGGTCCGGGCCGGGACCTTGGCCGCTGGGCAGCGTGGCGGAAAAGCTAATTTCCGCTTCTGCTTCCCCGGTAATGGTGGTGCGTCCCGGTTGACTTTGCCTTCCGGAGAGTGAAATTTGAAGGCAGCCGCAGTTTCCGGTCAGGGGCGCCGTTCTAGCATGGAAGACGCCCACTACCTGGACGAGGAGTTCTGGCAGAAGGGCTGGATTTACGGCGGCATATATGATGGGCACGGCGGATCGTTTGCTGCCGATTACGCCGCACATTATCTACATATCAGATTTCTTGGGGGCATACTTACCGGCATTGAGCCTGAAGAAGCTTTCCGCCGCGCATATCTGTCCGTTTCTCAGGAGCTATCCACACAGAATTCCGGTTCCACCGCTGTTGATTTTCTAATAAGGGAAAATGAGATTGTGGCGGCAAACGCCGGTGACGCCCGAGCCATCATAATAGGCAAGGATAGCGTAGTTCAGCTTACAACAGACCATCGGGTGGATAATCCCCAGGAAAAAGAGCGGGTGGAGAGGGCGGGGGGTGAGATCGTTTACCCCTACGTTTACCAAGGAACAGCCGGCATGATGCCGACCCGGACGCTGGGAGACCCTTTGTTTAAAACTGTAGGGGTTGTGGC
>JANYKH010000248.1 GCA_025358235.1 Chloroflexota bacterium | reverse complement strand
CTTCCAGATTTGTGTCCAGCAGATAGAGCCTTGTCCTCCCCACCTGTACTTCCCATGCTGCTATCGCCACCGTGGAGTCAGCCATCGTGACCGAGGCCAGCGCAGCGCTCCCGTTCGGCATTAATATCCGCCGTATCGGCGATTCATGGAAATTAAGCTGGAGATAAATCTCCTGCTGCCACCCGTCAGCCGCGACATGCTGGTGGAAGTACCCCTGCGGGTACATAAAGCCCACCGCGGCCATGGGAATACCCAGGTCGCTGGCTTCCTTGCAAATATCTCCGGCCAGCACGCCCAGGCCTCCGGCGTACATCGGCAGGGAATTATGAATGGCGTATTCCATGGAAAAATAGGCTACCGGGCCGTCATCCATTAACCCGGGATAATTTCGTGCCAGCCAGGTGTCCTTGGAGTTCATGTCATGGTCAAATCTCGCCATGACAGAATCATAAAGATTCAAAAAATTGGGATCGTTGGCGGCATCCTGAAGCTCGTAGGGGCTGAGTTCATTGAGTTGTTTAACCGGGTTATGCCCGTTTAAACGCCATAACGGGTAATTGAGGGAACGGAAAACCTGGCGGGCGTCCTCGTTCCAGCTCCACCAGAGGTTGCGGGAAAGTTCATCTAGCCTTGAGATTCGTTGCGGGATTTCGGCTGTTGAAACCAAGCCGTACCTCCAGAAATTATTAAGTTAATTATTATTATCGCTTGCAGTTGGGTTTTTTACAATAAGTAATTGTCCCGTAATTTTACCGTGCTCACGGGGTTTAATTTTTATCCCTGTTCAGTGTTGAAAAATAAAAGATAACAGGCGTTCAACTCAATAGCAGGAAATTATTGAAATCATTTAGCGAGCCGGGGCGACATCTCGCGAGGGGTGCGCTTGTTCCGCTGGAGAGAAGCGAACCATCTCAGGGTGGGGCTGAATCAGAGTCGATGTTTCCTCAAAAAGATGTTGTATTAGGAACAAGAAGCCGGATAACCCAACATCAATCAAACCGGAACTAAGCCCCCTTGAATCATATAAATGTGTTACTGTTATAATATTGGCGGAGGGTGAAAAACATGAGCAAATTAATTGATAAACTCACCACGATTAACAAAGGCATTCCCAAACCGATGGGCTTTAATATGGCCCACGCTGCCTCCAAGGGCAGAATGGCGATAGTCGTCAAAATTACCGATTGCGAAAATACTGCCGGAATCAATATTAAGGGCGCGGACAGCGTTCTGCTCCAGCCCGTAGCGGCGCTGCCAGTTAAAACCCTGCAAAAGGTGGTTAAAACTCTCACCGGCTGTGCCTGGGGACTCTGGCTGATACCCGGCGAAGAGACCGCCGAAGCCGTCAAGGTTGGCGCGGACTTCGCCGTATTTACCCTGGAAAGCCACGCCTCGTCCCTGATGGACACCGGTAAACTGGGCAAGATTCTCAAAGTGGATTCAACCCTGACTGATAGCACGCTGCGCCTCCTTGGGGAAGTGCCTGCCGATGCGATACTCATCGATGATCCCGCCCTTGAAACGGAACCCCTCTCCGTAGCCCAAATTCTGCTTATTCAGCGTTTTACCAGCGTCTGGAACAAACCTGTGCTGGCCGCGTTGCCTTCAAGCCTGAGCGCCGAAGACCTGAAAGCGGTTTATATGGCCGGCGTGGACGGCATCGTTATCCAGACCAAACTGGAAACTCTGGCGGAAAGACTTATCGATCTGGGAGAACAATTAACCGATATGGGCTTGCCCCCGCGCAAAAAAGGCAAGACCGAAGCCCTGGTGCCCTTCGCTCACTTCAAACCGGATCAGCCGCCAGATGAGGAAGATGAAGAGGACGAGGAAGACGAAGAATAACTGCTCCACGTCCGTCATCCTGCAAGACAAAATAGCACAATAAAAACGGGCGACTTTTTGGGTCGCCCGTTTTGTTTCTAACAATTATTTGGGCAAATTGGTCGGGTCAAGCCATGTGCCAATTCCCTTTCCCTGGAGGGAAAGGGTCAGGGAAAGGGTGAACCTGTCAAACTATTGCCCCTTCCCATTTAAACAAGTGTCGCGAGGTGTTTAATAACCCTTAATGGGAAGGGGAAAAGGGGATAGGTAAAAATTCCCGATTTGCCCGTGGCCAGATTGCTTCGTTCGGCTTCGTCCTCCCGGGACACATTAAAAAACGGGCCCGACTTGGTCGGGCCCGTTCTGTTTTATTAAATTGATTGTTTCTAGCCGCCGCGCTGGGCCATCTGCCAGGACTTGCCTTCCGTAACAATCGCCGGAGCGATGACCATTTCAACCTGGTGCATTTCTGCAATCGTCGATGCGCCGCAAATTCCCATGCAGGTGCGCAGTGCGCCCACCAGGTTCTGGCTGCCGTCCGTGACGGAACTGGGGCCAAACATGATCTGTTCCAGGCTGCCGGTGGTGCCCACTTTAATGCGGGTGCCGCGGGGCAGAGCGGGGTGGGGGTTAGCCATGCCCCAGTGATATCCGAGTCCGGGTGCTTCCTTGGCCTGCGCCACAATTGAACCAAGCATGACGCCGTCAGCGCCGGCCGCCATGGCTTTGCAAATGTCGCCGCCGTTGCGGAAACCGCCGTCGGTGATAATGGGCACATATCGGCCGGATTCGCGCAGGTATTCGTCGCGGGCTGCCGCGCAGTCAATAGTGGCGGTAATCTGCGGCACGCCGACTCCGAGCACCGTGCGGGAGGTGCAGGCGGCTCCGGGGCCTACCCCGATGAGGACACCGGCAACTCCGGTCTGCATCAGTTCAAGACAGGCGCCGTAGCTCACGCAGTTGCCTACCACAAGCGGCATCGGGATGGAATTGCGTAATTCAGAGAAAACCAGACCGTGATAGCTCTTGGAAATGTGGCGGGCGCTGGTCACGGTGGAGGCGACGACGTAAATATCCGCACCGGCATCGGCGCAGATCGTGGCGTAGCGTTTGGCGTTGGTCGGTGTTACCGCGACTGCGCAAATGCCGTCGGCTTTCTTTATCTGTTGAATGCGTTCCCCGATCAGGTTTTCCTTGATCGGTTCCGCGTAGATGCTCTGCATCAGGGCGGTTATTTCAGATTGTGGCGTTCCTGCGATGCGTGCCAGGATTTCCGCCGGGTTCTTGTAACGGGCCTGGACGCCTTCCAGGTTCAGTACGGCCAAACCGCCGAGTTTGCCCATGGTGATGGCCATCTTCACATCGGTTACGCCGTCCATCGCCGCAGCCATAATCGGCACCTGGAAGACAAATTCCCCGATCTTCATCTCGATGTTGGTCTGGTCCGGATTGAGGGTGGCGTCACCGGGCACAATGGCGACTTCGTCGAAGCCGTAAGCGTGCCGGAGTGTTTTGAACTCTTTCTGCATTGTCATTTTCAGTCCTTTTAAAGAAAGACTATATCAACACCACCTTTTAAAGTCAAGCCGAAAAGGGGTTTCAGCCTACTTAAAAATGAACAAATATTACTTAAACGGTTTTAATTCGTGGTCGCCGCGAACTTTATACCGTCCTCTTTGCAGATAGCCTGCACTATTTTCTTGCCTGATTGGGCGTTCATGAACAGCGCGCCTATATTGGTCGCCCAGACCCCGCAAAAGTAAAAATTGGCCAGGCCGGGCAGTGTCCGGTCATACTCTTCTTTTCCGGAATTGCCGATGATGCTGAAGGTGAATTTCCGCTTCGGCATATTGGTCCAGCCGTGGGTGCCGCCCATGTAACGCTCCCAGGTGACCAGCGTGGTCACATCCTTTACTTCGATTTGATTCCGCAGGCCGGGGAATCGCCTTTCCAGTATGGCGATCACCTGTTCAGTCACCTGATCTTTTTCAGCTTTATATTTAGCCCGGTCTTCATGGAGTTGTTTCCAGTAGGAATATTTGGAATGCAGTTCTACTTTAATGACTCCCTTTCTGGCGGGCGCCATCGTCTTATCAAAGCCGAACAACTGCATCTCCAGGTTTTTATGCTCATGCCCGGCGATCATTTCCGGCTTGTCCAGCAGGAGAATCATCGCCGATGGTTCTTTGGTGAGGTCTCTTTTTACCCCGAGATATACACTGACCGCCATCATGCTCTCGTCAGGCGGTTCGCCGCAGCTTTCCCGCACCTGATCGTTAACATATTTGCCTCCCAGCATGTCCATGATAGTGCGGCGTCCGTCCGCGTTGGATATCACGATGTCCGCCTGGTGTTCCGTGCCGTCCGTCAACTTCACGCCCATGGCTTTGTCGTTTTCGACGATTATCTGCGCCACTCTGGCGCGGTAATGGATTTTACCGCCCAGCGATTCATACTTTTTAGCGATAGATTGTGAAAATTCCAGCGCGCCTCCCACCGGCCACTGGATATTGCGGCTGTTGCCGTAGCCGTGCCGGGCGAGGTGGAGGAAGGCGGGGCTGTCCGGCATGGAATAAACCAGCAGGGGGAAGGCTTTCTGTAAGAACGGGTCTTCAAAACGGTCGGCCACCTGCTGCATGGTGGGTTTCATCCATTTGGCTATGGAAAACAGACCGGGCAGCAGTTTTAAGATGTCGCTTTTCTTGCCGGTGAACATGGCGGCCATCGTGTCGTGTTTGGTAAAAGCCTGAATCCCCTTGACATAATCATGGATTACTTTGGAATCGTTCGGGGAAAGTTTATTCATGTGCTCTTCCAGTTTACGGGAGTCATAATAATCAACAAACATCTTCCCGTCGAGGGTGCTGACGCTGGTACATTCCTGCGGCATGACCAACTCGCGGGGCATCGCCCCCATTTCCTGCCACATATCATAAATAGGGGAACCGGGCGCACAGCCGAAGAGGTGATGGATGCAAGCGTCAAAAGTGTAGCCCTGCCGTTTCCAGGCGGTGCACTGGCCGCCCGGCAGGGTGTGCAGTTCAAATATTTCCGTTCGGTAGCCGTTCATCTGGCCGTAAACGCCCGCCGCCAGACCCCCCATCCCCGCCCCAATAATTATCATCGACTGTCTTTTTTGCTTGTTTTTCATCGATTTATCCTTAAATGACCGATGTTATTAGAATAAACGATGAAATATGCGCGTTTCAAGAGGTGGAAAGTCAGGATTTGACCTGGCCTTTTTACCAGTAAACGGGTTAAAATCCCTTCTTTTGCCCTCTACCCTTGAGGGAGAGGGTTAGTTTGAGGGGACACTAAGCCCGCCAGCGCATCATCACCACCGGCTTTCAGCTTCTCCGTTGTCATTCTGGACTTGATCCAGAATCCAGGTACCCGTACTTTGGCTATTTCCAAATAATCGCCCGCTCAAACTGGGAGCGGGATGGGGTGGGGATTCAGGTGAATGAGGCCGCAGGTCCCGTATCGCAACCGGGAGCAAAGCCCTTATAAAAATCATTTCCCCTTCCAGTAAAACAGTCCCGGTTTTAATACCAATTTTGATACTGGAAGGGGATAAATGGGATGGCGCTTTCAAACAACTAATTCGTCTCGCTCGCGCTCGTGTCTTGCCGCAGAATCCTATTCATGGTCGGCCTCAGAAACCGGCCGATTCCAGTTCCCGCTTCAGTTTTTCCGGGCTGACCCCGGGATCGATCATCGACCATGGCAGTTTTTGTTTGACCGGCCACTGTTGATGCACCGTCTCGTTGATGTCAATGCCGTGATTTTTCATCCCTTTTTGCCAGTGGGAGAAAGAGACGGAAGGCATTTCCGCCATCACCTTCGCCAGGCGTTCGTCGCCGCGGGCCAGCGCGGCCTGCACTTCGCTCCAGGCGGGGCCCTCAACATTAGCCTTGATGCCGGCGCCGGACAGATAGCCCTGGATAATGTCGATGCGCCGTTCTATTTCAGACACCGGCGCCATGGGCAGCCACTGGAATGGCGTCCCCGCCTTGGGCACAAACGGCGAGAGGTTGACCGTGATCCGCCGTCCCTTGCCGTATTTATCGGCAGCAGCTTTGACGCGCAGAGTCAGTCGGGCAATCTCTGAGACGTCTTCGTCGGTCTCAGAGGGCAGTCCCACCATGAAATAAAACTTTAATTGCATGGACCGCGCGGCGGCCAAGGCCACCGCTTCCATGATCTGGTCTTCGGTGATTTCTTTTTTAATCACTTCCCGCAGGCGCTGGGTGCCGGCCTCGGGCGCGACCGTAATTGTCTTGATGCCGCCCTCGCCCATGTATTCCAGCAGTTGCGGCGTGAGCGTGGTCAGGCGCAGTGAGCTGATGGATATTTCCGCCCCCATCTCCCGCAGCCCCCCCAGAATTTGCTCAATCTGAGGGTGGTCGGTGACGGCCGGGCCTACCAGCCCCATCCTTTTGCGGAATTCCAGCCCCTCGCGGGCGTATTCCAGGATTTTCTCCGCTTTGTGCGACCGCATGGGTCTGAAAGCGGAACACAGCAGGCAGAAACGGCACCCCCACCCGCAGCCCCGCTCCACCTCCACCATGTATAGGTCGCCGAGTTCGGTGTCTGGCGTCAGCACTGATGATGTCACCCTGTACGCGTCAAGGTCTTTGACCCACTGCCGTGAAACCGGTTTTTCCGGCGGTACCTGCGGCACGTAAATTCCCGGAATCCGGGCAATCTCAATCAACGTATCCTGGCGGTGCGCGCCGGAGCTGTCGGCTATCACCGGCATCAGGGCCGGTAGTATGGCCTCGGCCTCGCCGACACATATCGCATCGAAGAAGGGGGCCACGGGGAGGGGGTTCGCCGAGACGCACGGCCCCCCGGCGATGATCAGCGGATGGGTTTCATCCCGCTCCGCGGCGTAAACCGGAATACCGGCCGCCTCCAGAATGCGGGGGATGTTGAAATAGTCCAGTTCGTAAGACAGTGAAAAAGCCAGTACGGCGAAATCGTTCAGAGGGCGTTCGGATTCGACAGACAGCGCTGGTGTACGGACGGAATTGTTCTTTTCCCAGAAAGCGCGTTCGCAGACTATGCCGGGGGTATCGTTAAGCAGCCGGTAGATTGTCTGATATCCCAATGAGGACATACCCACGAAATAGCTGTTGGGGTAAACGAGCCCGATGGGTAGGCGGCCGCCCCAGTCCCGGTAAACGGTGCCCTGCTCGTGGGCCAGCCGTTCATTGCTGGATGGGTTCCGGCCTTTCCTGGGGGGGTGTTTGGACATTCCTGCGTATGTTCTGTTTCCAGCAGTCTTCTAAAAAGCGAGCGTTGATGACATGCACTTTATCTGCGCATTCTCTTAAAGCCCGTGACGATCCTAATTTACCGAACAAAGCGATTTCCACGTGTTTCCCGTTATCTTTCACGGCCTGCACCGCGCCCACGTAATCGTTGTCTCCGGCTACCAGCACGGCGACGTCGAAATTGTTTTTGTAGCTGTGGGTGATCATGTCTGTAGCCAGCTGGATATCGATGCCTTTTTCATAAGGCGGTGAATTCGGCCAGTTGTTGTAGACCAGTCTGCCCAGCTTGAGCTCGCAGTAGGGCACGGCGCTGACGGTGTTGAAGAAAGTTTGCTGGGCGCGGTAACGTTCCGGTTCCTCGCGCTGGCCCACTTTGGCGTTGTAATAGTAGATGCGGGTCAGGCGGCGGCGGCCCAGCAGTTTGCGGGCAAACTTGCCCACATCCAGATCGGTGCGCCCCAAATTATTCTTGAGGGAGTGATAAAGGTTACTCCCGTCAATGAAAATCATGACTTTGTCAGACAAACGGCTCTCCCTGAGATTCGAGTACGTCAAAATACTTTTCTTTATCTTCCTAACTCGCCCATTATACCCCCTGAATCGTCCAAAATCCACCACCCCGTCATTCCTTTGGTGTCATTGCGAGGAATCCCGATGCAATCGGGATGACGCGGCAATCTCATGGCCTTAACCCACGACTCTCCAAACTCTGTCCCCACCCCCGTCATTCCAGCGGAGGCTGGAATCTACATTCGGCTTTCTTTCCAGTCTATTGTCCTCTCCCCGCCGAGGGAGAGGATTAAGGTGATGGGGCATTATCATCATTTCGTCGAAGGATGGAATCTATTCTTGGCTGTCTGACAGTCTTTGTAAAACGCCTCG
>JANYKH010000237.1 GCA_025358235.1 Chloroflexota bacterium | reverse complement strand
TGATTACAATTAAAGAGGGCCGGATTATTAACGGGATCGGCGGGACGCTGTTTCCAGGGCCGGGTTTTGCCAACGCGGGCGCCATGGACGGTGAGATAGCCTACCTATTGGGGGGATTTTCCAAGGCGCTTCTTTTCGAGGGCGGCGCCAGCAACCTGGCGGATAAAGGCGGTATTGAAATAGCGGCATTCACCGTCGAAAAATATTCTTTCGCTTTCAACGCTTTCATCGAGGGCATAACCGTAGCCGTGTGCAGCCAGCGCGCCTTTCTGGAAAGCGCCGAGGTTTATTTATCCGGCAGGTTGACCCGTTATGACAATATTTACCTTCCTTTGAAGCATCGGCTGGAGACACTTGGATATTCAACTGAAAAATTACCGACTCTGTCTGACCGCAGCAAGGCCGCGGCGCAGGGGTACGCGGTGGTAGGGAACGGTCTTTACGGCGGGGTTTACCGGGAATTGGTAAAACACATGAAGATTGATCAAGCCTCGGGCTCGGTTACCGATTACGTGTATTGGAAGGTAAAATGCTAAAACCCGTTTATGTCGATTGGGCCATCACGCGCATTTGTAATCTAAACTGCCGCCACTGTGTGGGCATGGAGCTGGGCGAACTAACACATGATGAAGCTCTCCGGACCGCCCGGGATATAATCGGGCTGGCGCCAAAATGGGTAATCCTTGAGGGCGGCGAGCCCCTTTTAAGGAAAGATCTGCCGGAAATCGGGGGGATGCTGCGGGGGGCGGGTATCGAGGTTTATATTATCACCAACGGGAACGCTTTTACCGAGAAAAATTTGAAAGAACTGGCTTCCTTTTCACCCCGGATTCTGTTCAGTTTTGACGGCGCGCAGAAGGAAGAGTACGAATACGTGAAGCGTGGGGCGGACTTTGAGAAAGCCCGGAAGTGGGCGAGGCGGTGTGCGGAACTCGGGTTGTTTTACGGTATTACCACGGTCTTAACCCGGCGCACTTTGCCACAGGCGGAAGATTTTATCCGATTGACGGAAGAACTCGGCGGGAAGAGCATCATCTTCTTGCCGCTTAAACCTTTTTACGGCGCGACCGAGACTGACGCTTATTACAAAGATAATGCGCTGAGCCCGGCAGAACAGGAACGGGCGATTAAAACCATCTACAGCCTGCCCACCAGTCTGGAAATATTTTATGACGAGCCGTTCCTGTGGAACGTCGCTTCAAAGCATAATATCCCGCTCGCCAAATCCGGGGCGGGCATTACCATCCCGGAGATAAAAGGCTGCGCCGCAGCCAATTCCCTTTATATTCAGACTGACGGCAGCGTGCGGCCTTGTATGTTTTGCCCCGGCAGCCTCACTTTCGGCAACGCCGGTAAGGAAAGCCTGACCTCAATCTGGGAAAGAATGAGCGCAAGTCCGGTTTTAACCGGCTGGAATAATCAGAAGTCCCGGACCGGTAAATGCAGCCGGTGCGCTCAATACGAATCCTGCCGCGGCTGCCTGGCCCGCGCCTCGATTCTCACCGGCAATCCGCTGGCCGCCGACCCCTGCTGCCCCTTTTCGGAATAGGCGGTTTTCCCGGTATTAAACCGGGGAGCAGAGGTGAGGCCGGACATGCTAATCTGACCGGGTTTCAGGCATATTCACGCCTGAAGTTTCCCTGAAACACCACAATATGGTAAAATAAATTTTGTTTTAAAATAGGTCTACTATGTTTAATGTGGGCGTACTTACAATCAGCGACAAGGGTTCTACGGGCGAGCGTACCGATGTCAGCGGTCAGGTGATCAAGGATACCATCGCGGCAGCCGGGGGCAAGACCGTGCTGTATGAAATTGTACCTGACGAAGCCCGCATGATATCGGCCACACTGGAAAAATGGGCTGACGGCGATCAGGTCCACATTATCTTTACTACCGGCGGCACCGGCCTGAGCCACAGGGACGTCACTCCGGAAGCTACTTTAGCCGTGCTGGACAAACTTATACCGGGCATCCCGGAAGCCATGAGAATGAAGACAATGGAAAAGGCTCCCGCCTCAATACTTAGCCGCGCGGTGGCCGGGATGCGCAAACGCTGTATTATCGTCAACCTGCCGGGCAATCCCAAAGCGGTCCGGGAATGTCTGGAAGTAGTGATGCCAGCGATCCCGCACGGCATCGAAATAATGACCGGAGCCTACACCGAACACCCGGTTGAAAAATAAAATGATTGTTCACGTTTTAACTCTATTTCCGGAAATATTTCAGACTTTTATCAGCGCCAGCATTCTGAAGCGGGCGATCGATAAGGGGCTGGTGCAGATTAATCTTATCAATTTTCGTGATTATTCCCATGACAAGCATCACACCGTGGACGATTCACCTTACGGGGGCGGGGCGGGCATGGTGCTCAAACCAGAACCTATTTTTGAAGCTGTGGAAGCCATTAAACAGGGTCTGAACACCGAAGAAGCCGCGCGTCTGCCGGTGATTTTACTCACCCCTCAGGGGAGGACATTTAACCAGGCGGTAGCCCAGGAGCTTTCCACTCACTCTGCCATGGTGCTGATTTGCGGTCATTATGAAGGTTTCGACGAGCGTATACGTGAACACCTCGTCACTGATGAAATAAGTATCGGGGATTATGTTCTGACCGGCGGGGAAATCCCGGCGATGGCGGTAATTGATGCTGTTACCAGACTGGCGCCCGGCGTTCTCGGTTGTGAAGAATCACCTCTTGATGAATCTCATGCCGCGGGATTACTGGAATATCCCCAGTACACCCGTCCCCCGGAGTTCAGGGGGTGGGGCGTCCCGGAGATATTGCTTTCCGGCAACCACGCTTTAATCGCCCGGTGGCGGCGGGAACAGTCAGTTAAGAGGACAATGGAACGAAGGCCAGACATGTTGGGAAAGGTAAATCTTACTCCGGAAACTGGTAAAAAACGAAATAATGTACAATTAACGCGCAATTGCGCTATTATTAAAGCCGAGGCCCTTTAGGGACTTTTGAATTATCAGGAGTTTTTTGAAATGGATGTCATGAACCTCATTCCAGCAATACCAAATCCGAATATCCCGGCTCTCGAGCCCGGCGATACGGTAAAGGTCAGCACCAAGATCGTTGAAAGCGGCAAAGAGCGCATTCAGGTCTTCCAGGGAGTCGTCATCAAGCTGCGCGGCGGCGGGGCTGGATCAAGCTTCACTGTCCGGCATGTCGCCTACGGCATCGGCGTGGAACGCACGTTCCCGTTCGGTTCACCGCTGGTGGATAAAGTGGAAGTAGTACGGCACGGTCGCGTACGGCGCGCCAAGCTCTATTACCTCAGAAATCGCAGCGGCAAGGCGGCCCGTATCAAGCAAAAGAGGACCGACAACAAGGGCGCGGAAGTGCCTTCAGTTGGCGAAGCCCAGCCCGAGCCCGTGGCTGAAGTCATGCAGACTCAGCCCGTGGTCGAAGCTCCTGTGGCCGAGAAACCCGCTGAACCCAAAGCCTAGTCCCTTTTACATCCGAATTTAAACCGGTGGGCGCAGAGCAAATGCCTGTGAACGGTACGAAATACGCTGAAGTCAGCGTCAGCGCCCCGTTCCGCCAGGCATTCAGCTACGCCGTACCGGTTGATCTTCATATCCTCCCAGGTCACGCCGTCTGGGTCCCCTTTGGTCCGAGAGTCTTACAGGGAATCGTCATGGAAACCGACGGCACCCCCGCCTTTCCGGAAACTCGGGACATCCTCGGTCTTGTCGAGCCGGAACCGCTTTTAAGTTCTGCTGCTATCGCCGCCGCCCGCTGGATAAGCACTTATTATCTTTCTTCTCTTTTTGATGCGGTGGCACTTTTTTTACCCCCCGCCTTCGAACGGACTCCCGCGGCGTTTGTTCAGCTTGCCCCCGGGAAGACCGCCGATGGACTAAACGAGGGGCAGCAAAGAATACTTGCCCTGCTGGGAGACGGCCGGCAGGTAAAACTCACTGAACTCAAAAAGCAGGCGGGCGAGAACAGCGACCGGCTGATATCCAATCTGGTTAAACGCGGCTTTGTCCTCAAAAAGTACGAAGCTCCGCCGCTGAAGGTGCAAGCTAAATCCGCCGTTTTTATTAAATTGACTAACCCGAAAGAAATCAGTGCGGAAGTCATCGCCGGCATTTCCAAACGTTCCCCCAAGCAGGCGCTGCTCATCGATATGCTGCTTCGTTCCGGCGAAGTTTCGGTGGCTGAAGCTCGGGCTATCACCGGTTGCACCCCTCAGGTAATTACATCTCTTATCAAGAAGGGGATTATTGTATCCGCCCGGCGCCAGGTTCAACGGGAGCCATTAAGGTTCGATACTTCCTGCGCGCCCGCCGCGGCCCTTACCCTCACCCCGGCGCAGACCGCGGCATACACTGCCATACGGGACAGCCTGGCCTCCCCAAATTACGGCAAAGCCCGCGCTTTTCTGCTGCACGGCGTGACGGGCAGCGGCAAGACAGAGGTCTATCTCCAGGCGCTGGCCGAGGCGGTGCGGCTGGGGAAGCGGGGGATTGTGCTGGTGCCGGAAATTTCCCTGACGCCGCAGACACTGGAGAGATTTGCCGCCCGTTTTCCGGGGAGGGTAGGCGTACTTCATTCACGCCTTTCCACCGGGGAGCAATTTGACCAGTGGTGGAAGGCCAAAAAGGGCGAATTTGATGTCGTTATCGGCGCGCGAAGCGCCGTTTTCAGCCCGCAGCCAGACCTCGGCCTGATAATCCTGGACGAGGAACATGAATGGACCTACAAACAGGAAGAAACCCCGCGCTACCATACCCGCGAGGTGGCTCTAAAATTGGCGGAAACCACGGGGGCAACAGTCGTTTTAGGCAGCGCTACCCCGGATATTGAAAGCTATTACAGGGCCAAACACGGCGAATTCACCCTTCTGGAATTGCCGGACCGCATCGGCGCGCCCCTCCCCGCCGTCGAAATTGTAGATTTGAAAGAAGAACTGGAATCCGGTAACCGCAGCATTTTTTCACACAGCTTGTCCGCCGCGATCACCCGCGCTCTTTCACGGGATGAACAGGTAATCCTGTTTCTGAACCGCCGGGGGACGGCTACTTTCGTGCAGTGCCGCAAATGCGGTTACGTTTTGCAGTGTGAGCGCTGCGAGATTCCCTTAACTCTACATGAAGACGAAGGTCTGCTGGTCTGCCACCGCTGCAACTTCCGCCGCGCTCCACCCCTTATCTGCCCCGTATGCTCAAGTTCCCGCATTAAATTTATGGGACTGGGTACGCAGAAGCTGGAACGGGAGGCGCAGACTGAATTCCCCAACGCTAACTGCCTGCGCTGGGACAGTGACACTACCAGGCAGAAAGGCGCCCATGAAGCGATTATGACGCAGTTCCGCAACCGGGAGGCGGATATTCTGGTGGGGACGCAGATGGTGGCGAAGGGTCTGGATTTACCTAACGTCACGGTGGTGGGGATTGTGAATGCGGATACCAGCCTGAATTTGCCTGATTTCCGCGCCGCGGAGCGTACCTTTCAGTTATTGACCCAGGCGGCGGGGAGGGCGGGGAGGGGGGAGGCGGGTGGAAAAGTGGTCATTCAGACTTTTTCCCCCAACCACTATGCAATAAAAGCCGCTGCCAAACATGATTACGGTCTGTTCTATGCACGGGAACTGGAAAACCGGCGCAGTTTGCACCAGCCTCCCTTCACGGGATTTGCCGTCCTTACCTGTACAAAGCAAGGGGATACAGCATGCGCCAAAGCGGCAGGAGATTTTCGAAAAGTTTTAACGGAAGCCAAAGCCCAACGGGAAATGCCTGCGATGGAGATCATGGGCCCCGCCCCCGCCTTTGTGCACAGGGTAAAAGCGGGATACCGCTGGCAGTTAATTCTGCGCGGCTCCGGGCTCTCTGAATTCCTTCGCGGGATTCCCCTGCCCAAAGGATGGAGCGTGGATGTTGACCCCGTGAGCCTACTTTAGGTAAAGTAGGAGAAGGAGACCGCAAACTGTAATGTCTGTACTTTCAATTCGCCTTTTGCCTGACCCTGTTCTGACACGCAAAGCCAGAAAGGTGTCAATGATTGATAATTCCGTCAAAAAACTGATCGATGACATGCTGGAAACTGTCCACGCGGCACCGGGCCGCGCGGGGTTAGCCGCACCCCAGGTGGGGGTATCCCTCAGGGTGGTCGTCATCGATGTACCGGAAGGGGAGAATATCTGCCTGGTCAACCCAGAGATTGTCAAGAAATCCGGCGAGCGCATCG
>JANYKH010000235.1 GCA_025358235.1 Chloroflexota bacterium | reverse complement strand
CAGCGTGCTCAGGCCGGAATAAAGTTCGATGTTTTGAAAGGTGCGGGCAAGTCCTAATCTGGCGGCTTTGTCCGGACGGATGCGGGTAATGTCCTGACCTTCAAAAAGGATATTACCTTTCTGGGGTTTATAGAAACCATTGATGCAGTTCAGGACGCAGGTCTTGCCAGCGCCGTTGGGACCGATGATAGCCAGAATCTCACCGGAGCGGATATCAAGGCTGACATCGTTGACAGCCTTAACCCCGCCGAAGGACAGCGAGAGGTGCTCAATCTTGATTCTGGTCTGCTTGGAGCCGGTTAATTCGGGCAATTATTTACCTTCGCCAAATAACTTATCGCGGTACTGCTTGTTCTGGTCGCAATCCGGCCCGGCACATTCAGTCTTCTTTTTCTTCGAGACAGAAGCAGCCTGGCCGGTACATTTGATGCTGCCATCCTTGTAGACCATGACAGTTACTTCCGCGCCGGTGCTGGTGCAGATGACGGTGGTGGCCGTAACCCGCCAGTTAACCGCGGGGAGAGACTCCGGTTTGCCGGGGGATGTTGTCATGCTACGACCGTATTCCCTTTATCTGGTTTACTAAATGCGAGAATATAAATTAACGGCAATATGCCCGCTGAAATAAGGACGAACAAAATAATAAACCACCCGGCATGATTGTTGTGAGCTGCCTTCCACATCGCTATTAACTTGAGAATTAGTTCAACGGGAAGCAATGTAACGATTAATATCGGCCAGATATATGCAGGTTCGTTTAGTGTTATTATCGCTGCTTCCATACTTAAATTAGCCTATTCACGTAACTGCGGGGAGTGTCTTGCTTTCCCGGCGTTGTCATGCTGTTGGCGCAGGTCCTTGCTTCTTTTTGCTGAAGCCGAAAATGTAGATTATGGGCAGAATACCCGCGGTGTTAATGACGCACAGGCAGACAAACCAGCCCAAGTTACTATTGCGGCCGGCCCGCCATAACGCGATGGCCCTCCATACTCCATCCCAGATAAGGAGGAGGACGGCAAGTATTATGAACAGCGGCCGGTGACTATTCGGTAAAAATTCCATAAATATTAACTTTTAGTCCACGCCCGGAATGGGGAATTTGGCGCACATCTCACAGACGCCCTCTTTTACTTTGGCGCGTAGTTCAAGGTTATCTTTATCAGCGATGATGGCCACAATCCAGTCCGCAATCTGTTTCATCTCCGCCTTGCCGAGGCCGCGGGTGGTGGCGGCGGGGGTGCCCAGCCGAATGCCGCTGGCGATGCGGGGAGAACGGGTATCGAACGGGATGGCGTTGCGGTTGGCGACGATGCCGGCCGATTCAAGCGATTCCTGGGCTTCTTTGCCGGAGACGCCGGTCTTGGTCAGATCGACCAGCATCAGATGATTGTCCGTGCCGCCGGAAACCAGCCGCAGGCCTTCCCGGCTCAATTCTTTGGCCAGGACCTGGGCGTTTTCCAATACCGCTTTCTGGTAAGCGACGAATGACGGCTGCATGGCCTCGTGGAAACAGATGGCTCGGGCCATGATAGCATGCACCAGCGGTCCGCCCTGGGTCTGCGGGAAAACCGCTGAATCAAGGGCGGGGCCGAGCGCCTGTTTGGCGAGTATAAAACCGGCCCGCGGGCCGCGAAGGGTCTTGTGAGTGGTGGAGGTGACGATATCGGCGTAGGGGACGGGGGAGGGGTGAACGCCGGCGGCAACGAGACCGGCGATGTGGGCCATATCCACCATGAACTTGGCGCCGACCATGTCCGCTATTTTACGGAACCGTTCAAAATCGATAACGCGGGGGTAAGAACTGGCTCCCGCCACGATGATTTTGGGCTTGTGCTGGATGGCCAACTGCTCGACTTCAGCGTAATCGATGCGTTCGGTCTCTTTGTTCACGTGATAATGTACAAAATTATAGAGGTGACCGGAGAAATTGACATGATCGCCGTGGGTGAGGTGGCCACCGTGGGCCAGACTCATCGCCAGGACGGTATCCCCGCAGGCAATCTGGCTGAAATAGGACGCCATGTTGGCCTGCGCGCCGCTATGCGGCTGGACGTTAGCGTATTCCGCGTGGAACAGCTCTTTGGCGCGGTCAATGGCGATAGTCTCGATGGCATCGATGTTTTCACAGCCGCCGTAGTAGCGTTTGTGAGGATAACCCTCGGCGTATTTACAGGTAAGAAAACTGCCCTGAGCCTCAAGGACGGCCGGGCTGGCGTAGTTTTCAGATGCGACCAGGTTAATGGATTCCCTCTGGCGGCGCTTTTCCAGCTCGATGACCCGCGCTATTTCCGGATCTGCCTGGCTCAGATAACTCATCTGGTATAACTCCCCACTAGAATATAAAACCCACTAGTATAATGGTCAATTCTACATCAAAAGCTGAATCTACCTCAAGCGGGGGGCGGGGAACCCCGCACCAACCTTGCATTTTATCGTTTAATCGATTCCAAATCTGGTCTTCCGTGGCTTAACCCGAATGCAATTATTGCTGACCGTGGGGTGTTGTTCTGATATAATATGGGCAAACGGGGGCGAAATATGGCTACTGCCAAACAGCTTTACCAGTATCAGGTTGTAGATCAGGACATCAAGACCTCGGAAGATACGCTCAAGAAGAAGATAGAGCAGCAAAAGGAAAGCGCCGAACTTGCCGCTGCCCGCGCTAAACTGGCTGAAGAAAAAAAGCGGTTGGAAAACCTGCGCAAACAACAGCGCGATCTTGAAAAAGAAGCCGCCGACCTTACCGCCAAGCTGGCATTTTTCGATGAACAGCTATACGGCGGCAAAGTAAAAAATCCCAAAGAGCTTTCAAACATCCAGGCCGAATCAAAGAATTTGAAAGCGCGGCGGGACGAACTGGACGGCGGCTTCTT
>JANYKH010000213.1 GCA_025358235.1 Chloroflexota bacterium | reverse complement strand
CTGATAACGGCTCTACGGACGGCACCGCCGAGGTCGCCGCCAGTTACGGCGCGCGAGTTGTACCCTGTCCTGAGAAGAAGAGTGTTTTTTACGCCCGCCAGGTTGGCGCGGATGCCGCCCGGGGAGAAATTATCGCCCAGGCGGACGCGGATAGCATTTATCCCCCGGACTGGGTCAGCCGCATCGCGGATTTGTTCGCTACTCGCCCTGATGCAGTCGCCGTCACCGGCCGGTTTGTTTACAAGGACCCGCCTATCTGGGCAGGGCTGGAATACCGCCTGCGGAAAATAACCAACACTCTGAGCCAGGTCTTGCTGGGGCGGCCCATGATCATCTCCGGAGCCACTTTCGCGTTCCGCAGGATAGATTTCATCGCTTCAAACGGATACTACGGCCTTACTTACGCCGCGGATCAATACGGCATCGCCACCCGGCTCCAGCAGCACGGCAAAGTGCGCTATGATGATAAATTAAAAGTAATCACTTCCGCACGGAGCGTAGAAAAACCGTTCTCGCGGATCATATTTGATTTCGCCTGCCATATCGGCAAATGGGCCAGATATTGCAGTAAATGTACCCTCGCCGGCGCCGGAGACTTTGTTACCCGCAGCAATTCCCGGCGGCTAACGGTCCCTGTTTCCGTAATGCTGATCGGCTTTTTGGTCTACGGTTACGTCGTCCCGCAATCCACGGCCTTCGGCAAAGTCTATTCCGAAGCGCCAACCCATGAGAAGCTAATCGCTCTCACATTTGATGACGGCCCTAACGAGCCGTATACTTCCCAGATCCTGGATATCCTTGACCAGCAAGGGATAAAAGCCACCTTTTTCCTCGTGGGCAAAAACGTTTTATTGTACCCTTCCGTGGCGCAGCGGATGGTCCAGGATGGGCACTTAATCGGCAATCATACCTACAGCCATATCGCCAACCATGCTTTGACCATCAGCGATAAGGACATCGCCCTGACACAAGATGTCATCCAGAAAACTACCGGCTTGACCCCCCACTTCTACCGCCCCCCCCACGGCAAAAAATCACCCTGGGAAATCGAGGAACTTAAACGGCAGCAACTGATTGAGGTTACCTGGACGGTTTCGGCCAATGAACTCAGGGGCAGCACCGCTTTAAGTATCGCCAATAAAATCGCGGGCAGTTCTGACCCAGGCGAAATAATATTGCTGCATGACGGTTACGGCACCGATCACAATATCCCCCAGGCCAACAAAAGCCTTACGGTAGCAACTCTCCCGCTGATCATTGACCAACTTAAAGCCAAAGGCTATCGTTTTGTGACGGTTTCTGAGTTGCTCAATATCCCTGCCTACAACGAGCACTAGCCTTAATGAGTTTCATCGAAGGCCTGTTTTCTCAGGTCGCCGCTTTCACCGGAACACTGACCCCGGCACTGGTTCTCACTATTTTTTTAATCACCGCTATCGGCGAATTTGCCACCGGCATCCCCTACCTTCTTGAGACTATTTGGCTTTCCACGGGCTATTTTCTGATAACCGGTGCTATTTCGCCTGCCGGGTTTGGCGCCGTAGTGCTGGCGGCGGAATCGGGCAGGATGGTGGGCGCAGCCGCTCTGTATTCTGTAGCACGCGCCGGCAGCGGTCCCATTATCAAACTATACATGCGGATACTGGGCAAAACAGTATCGGAATCTGGAGCCCAAACGGACAGCGCAAAAACAGAAAAGAAAGCGGGGTGGCGTCAGTGGACGCCGGTCCGTTTTATGAAGAAAATTGACTACCTTTCGCCGTTTTCAGTGGCAATAGGCCGTTTGTTGTGGCTGCGCATTCCCCTCACGTTGACACTGGCAGCCAGAAAAGACTGGAAAACACTGCTTGTAGCGGTATTGATGCAAGGCACCGTCTGGGACCTTACTTATGTCACCGCCGGGGCGATATTAGGCGCCACATTTAAACCGTCACCGGGACGTATGGTGCTATTTTCGCTGGCCGGGCTGACGCTGTTCTACACCATCACGATGTTAGTGAGATGGCTGCGTAAACCGCGCCGGGCCGTTTAATTGAAGCTATTGTGTTTTGTTCCGGTTGCGGGTTATTTGTCTTCGACGCCCTGATCCCGGATGTAATCCATCGCATCCTGAATCGTCATAATCTTTTCAGCGGCTTCATCAGGAATTTCGATTTTGTGGGCCGGCGTGCTGAATTTTTCTTCCAGGGACATGATCAATTCAACCAGGTCCAGGGAGTCCGCGCCGAGGTCTTCAACAAAGCTCGCGGTGGGCACGACGTCTTTAGAGTCAACGCCGAGCTGATCCACTACGATACCTTTAATTGTTTCAAATATTGTTGCCACTTTTATTCCCCCTTTGTATTTTCCACGAGGGTACTTACCGAACCAAGAACCCCATTTACAAATTTGGCCGAATTATCACTGCCAAAAGCTTTGGCTAATTCGACCGCTTCATTAATAGATACCTTAAGAGACACTTTATTATCAAATAAAATTTCAAAGATTGCAAGCCTCAGAATATTACGGTCTATCACCGATAATTGTTCCAGAGGCCATGATGAGGCAAAACGGCGAATGTTCTCATCAATTTTCGCCCGGTTAGCCACTACACCGCTGATCAATTCCTGGACAAAAGTTGTGTTTTCTTCCGTCAGTTCCGCTTCTGCAGACTGGACTTTAACCACATCGTCCGGCTTATGCTTTGTCGTATCGATTTCATAAAGCGCCTGGAGCGCCACAATTCTTGCTTTGCGCCGTGATCCGGCCATTTTGCCTCTCGTACCAGGGGTTAAAATTCAAACCGGACAGGACATATCCCGACCGGATAACATTCATTGTAACGATTCGGGGCGGAAAGGACAACTGCCGGAGGTTCGCGTTTTCGATGCGTGTGAATCAGTTTCCCCTTGTATGTCCGCTTACTTGTGCACCTGTCAGATTAAAATGTATAGTTATGCTGTATGAGTACAGGTAAAAAAAGACTCGCCGTCCTGGGCTCCACCGGCTCTATCGGCCGGCAAACCCTGGATGTCATCCGTGCTTTCCCGGAGCAATTCCAGGTTATCGGCCTGGCGGCTGGCACCAATATCGCCCTTCTCGCGGAGCAAGCGGCGGAATTTCACCCTCAAATGCTGGCTTATACCGGCCGCCCCACCCTCGCGGGTTACCACACCGTTACGCTGGAAG
>JANYKH010000143.1 GCA_025358235.1 Chloroflexota bacterium | reverse complement strand
CCCTCCTAGCGGATGGGTTAGAAACAAAGAGCGGCGCAACTGGTCAGGATATATTTCAAACAGGGCCTATCAAGTTCGCGCTCTGGGATCACAGGTATTTTACCAGGGGGATTCAGTTTCTGATGTAATTGATGCATATAGAATGGGGTTTTCCCCTTCAAGTCTTCCGGCATTTACTCTGGGCTACGCCTTAAATACTGGGGCAGGCACGCTATTGGGCTTTAACTATCAAACCAGTACCGTCATGCGAAGTAATTTAACATTTAACGCTAGATGGAGGGGCATGGATTACAAAACCAGCGCAAACCCGCTTCATATAGGGGCTTATATCGGGTCACCATTTGCCTTGGCGTTCACCGACACGTCTCCTGGAACGGCCATTGTAACCCTCAAAGCAACATTAGGGCAAGCCTTATCGGCTCCGGCGATTCCAGCAGGGAAATACTCTTGCCTCTACCTAGAGGCAACTGCAACATCCGATTGCGTCGATGCCTCTGGAGTTCCGTTCACGACCACTGAAACCACTATTTATCTCGGAGGAAATTATGGTAACACCGGAGGCGGTGGCTCGATTCTCAATTGGACGATGGGGCCACCATCGTATTATCCATGGGATATTAAACTCCGCTCTTATGGGACCGACGATGCAACGGTGAGGTATGTTCGGCATGCCGGTTATATTCCGCCCGCAGCTTCATTTCCTGCCGAATTGGCCGATACCGTAGCGGCTCCGATCCTATCGCGTTCTGGAAAGTTTATAATTCTTCAAGGCGGGTGGGATCGCTACCCGATTTCTTCGCGCAACCCCACGGCATCAACCCCGCCGATCACTGCCTTCGCCGCATCTGTGGATCCTGCCGCCACTTCTTTTTCTGGAGGATATATCCGCATCCGCATAGTTTCAAAAATATACAGCGCGGAATGGTCCACCATCGCGGGGCTTACATCACAGCAGGAATTTACAACCGCGTCAGGGGGCACCGGCACAGGAATATATCGGCAGGTAGTCGCACGATACTTTGATGCCGTGACGTATTACGAAGGCCCCGCGGTCTACCTGTCTGACATTTGTCTGCTGACAAACACGGCCAACGGCGTGCAAGGGAACGTCGAAATAGCACCCGCAAGCAGCATTATTAACGCAGACTCACAGACGGGATTCGATGGCTTCCCTGGGGCGCTAGTTCGAGGAATGCTTAACGGCTCACCGTCCGCCGCCGCAACCGGTACGATTCAGATGATCTCTGTCCCATTATTCGGTAATACCCTGACCATTGGTGATGGCACCATCAAAAAAGTCTTTGAGTTTGGCCGCTCTTTTAAGGGCAGTATTGGAGTTTCAATCGGGTCAGATGTAGACGCTTGCAATGCCAACCTCATTGCGGCAATCAACGCCAGTGGTTTGGCAATCAACGCCAGCATCCCCGTTATCACGGACTGGCAGGCTGAAGTCACTTTGCTTCATACTCGCGATCAGGCCGGTGGATCGAGGACAACCGGCAACAGTTGGACGGTTGCCGTTCCATAAAATATTCAGCCTATCCCATCTTAAAATACACAAAATCTCCGATTTCATAACAGTCACCCGGCTCAGTAGCCGCCAGTAGCCGAGCAGGCTGACAACCCTTCTGAATCCCATCACACGGGGCCAGATCATCGATCCCGCAACCGCATTCGGAATCCTCGTGGCAAAGGCCGTCAGCGCCGATTCGGGAAAGCCATTCGATGATGATTGATTCAGCGTCGGTCATTTGTATTTCCCCTTTTCATGCTCGGCCAAACACCTCCGCAACGCGTTAATGCAATCCGCCGTGGGGCCTACGTCTTTCCATAGTGGGGTGTCCCAGCGATTGATCACGGCACGGGCTGCTGCGATTAAGGGAGCATCGACGACCACCGAAGCCGGGCCACGTGATTCGAGCGCGTCAAGAATTTGCAAAATATCAGTAGCGTTGCTGGCAGCGAGATAATCGCACACCGTCTGATTCTTGGCCGAGGTCACGCATTCGCCGTCAGATAATGCCATGACGGCAAGCGCTCGCTCCCGCAGACGTGCGATGGTTTGTGGTAGGTCGGTCATTTGTATGCCTCCATTAATGTTTCCCGCGCAATTCTCTCGCATGCTTCCCGGCTCCGATTGTATGTTCCGTCTGTCCGCTTTGGCGATGCAATAAGCTCTAAGGCTGAACGACATAAGTCGCGCTCTTTCGATATGGCGCTGATCACATCGCGATATCCTTCAGCGGCAGATGCACGCCCGGTTGTGGCGGCGGCTAGGGCAGCACGTAGTCGCTCGATATCCTCATTGGCCACTATAAGTTCAACACGAAGGTCTAGGACAGTTCTGGGCAGCAACTCAGGGGGGATGGATTGCCCCCCGTCCGCTTGCGGAGATTCCGGCATGCCGCTGATTGAGCTGTTGGGCAGCTCCGAGGCAGACCGCAGGGAATCCAGATCCCGCTGCACCATAAATTGCGCATCGTCATGCGCCGGAAGATCAAACGCTA
>JANYKH010000134.1 GCA_025358235.1 Chloroflexota bacterium | reverse complement strand
TTGAAATGAAATCACAATGGGTAAAACAGGTAGCAATCTGGACACAGCTAAAAACAGATATCAAAAATTATAACGAACTAATCGTTGAGATTAACAAAGGCATTGATAATTATAATACGAACGTTAAAAGTATTTTAGCGCTTGACCCTGAATTATTGAACAAAATAAAACTGGCCTCCAAGCAAAGGTTTGATATTGAAGTCAGGGAACAGCGTTTAGAGGATGAACTTCACCGGCTGGATTATATGTATGGATCCATGGGCACGGTTAAATCCGTTGAGATTTACTGGTAAAAACTTTATATGTGATTAAGTACCTTTTTCTACCCTTAAGAATTTAGCGTTTATCGCTACGATAATGGTACTGACCGCCATGAGAGCAGCCCCAACCGCCGGGTCCAATACTATTCCCCACCCATAGCCAACCCCGGCCGCCAGAGGAATGGCGACAACGTTATAACCAGTCGCCCAGGCAAGATTCTGGATCATCTTCCGGTATGTAGCCCGTGACAGCTTGATGATGGAGACAACATCCAGGGGATTGCTTCTCACCAGAACAACATCGGCGGTGGCAACGGCGACGTCCGTACCGGCACCGATGGCAATACCCACATCTGCCTGTGCCAACGCCGGAGCATCGTTTACTCCGTCCCCGGTCATGGCCACGACCAGACCCCGAGCCTGGACTTCCTTCACTTTCTCTACTTTCTTATCAGGCAAGACCTCTGCAAAATATTCATCCAGCCCTATCTCATCGGCCACCCATTTAGCCACCTGCTTATTGTCACCGGTTATCATCATGCACCGGATCCCCATTTTTTTCAGTTGGGCTATGGCTTCTTTAGATTCAGGCCGGATGATATCGGCGAGAGCAATGGCGCCCTTCACATTACCTTCAATCAGTACGTATATTACCGTTTTCCCTTGAGCGGATAGCGCTCCGATTCTTTCGTCAATAAGTTCAATTTTATTCTCTTTCAGGTATCCCGGGCTGACGGTCTTTACCTCTTTGCCATTTACCTTTCCCTGAGCTCCTTTACCCGGAATTGACTTGAAATCTTCCACGGGAAACATCTCTTTAACAAAAGAGACAATCCCTTTCGCAATGGGGTGTTCGGAATTGCTCTCAATAGAAGCAGCATATTTTATGATCTCTGCTTCATTCATTTTCCCGTCCAGAGGGATGATGTCAGTAACACCGAACTTACCCTGCGTAAGGGTACCTGTCTTGTCAAATAAAACCGCTGAAATCTTGCGCCCCTGCTCAAAACCATCGCGATTTTTTATTAACAGGCCGGCTTTAGCCGAAACGGAGGTGGAAACAGCAACGACCAGCGGGATGGCCAGTCCCAGGGCATGGGGGCAAGTAATGACCATCACGGTAACCATTCTGGAAAGTGCAAATACAAATTCTTTCTGGGCTATCAGAAGCCAGGAGAAAAGAGTAATTAAACCAACACTGATAGATATAATAGTGAGCCAGAGAGCTGCCCGGTCAGCCAGATTCTGCGTCCTGGACTTGCTCTCCTGGGCTTGCCTGACCAGTTCCGTCATCTGAGCGAGGTATGAGTCACTGCCGGTCTTTTGCACTTCCACGGTGATTGAACCTTCACCATTAACGGAGCCGCCAATGGCGGCAGCACCTTTCATTTTAGCCACCGGAGTTGATTCTCCCGTTAACATAGCTTCGTTGACCGATGACTCCCCTCCTATTACTTTGCCATCGGCAGGTACTTTTTCCCCCGGCTTGACCAGTACCTTATCACCCGCCACCAGTTCATTGAGAGCCACTTCCCATGTACTTCCATCCGGCATAACTTTGTGTGCTGCGGATGGCATAAGCCTGGCCAATTCCTCCAGAGCCGATGAGGCAGCCATGACGGACCTCATCTCCAGCCAGTGTCCCAGGAGCATAATGTCGATAAGAGTAGCCAGTTCCCAGAAAAATACCGAACCTGAAACCCCGAATACTACAGCGACGCTATAAACATAAGCTACACTGATGGCCAGCGCGATGAGGGTCATCATACCGGGAGATTTAGACTTCAGTTCGGCGATTATCCCTTTAAGAAATGGCCACCCGCCGTAGAAATATACCGCTGAAGAAAGGGCCAATAGAACGTAATTATCACCCGGAAAGCTGATTATGCCTTCTACACCCAGAAATCCTTGAATCAAAGGGGAAAGCATGAGAATGGGAATGCTGATTATGAGGGATATCCAGAAGCGCTTTTTGAAGTCAGAGACCATCATGGCATGGTGGCTGTTGTTTCCACTGCTCGCAGCCATGTCGTGGTTCATGTTGCCAGCCATGTGTCCCATTGGGTGAGACGACTTCATGTTATCCATGTTCCACCTTCATGTTCCTCATTAAATCCCGAGAAGACATACGTCTTTTCTGACCTAACAGGCACGCAAAAGTCGAATTCTAAAAACCCACCCACCGCACGATCCCGTCCAGAGGTTCACGGGGAGCAACAACCGCGTTAGCGGGGAAGGCGGGGTCAGGATAACCGAGGGAAATTGCCATGGCCACGCTCTGGTTATCCAGCACCGGCACCCATTTTTTTATCGCCTCGATATAGGTAACGCCCTGGTCGTGAATGCAGGTTCCCATGCCAAAATCCTGAGCGACCAGGCAAATGTTTTGGGCCAGGCAACCAAGGGCAAACCAGGCGTAATGACGGTCCAGGTCCTTATCAGCGCAGAGAATAATGGCGACCGGCGCATCGAAATAGCGGTACCCGCGTTCCTGCCAGACAGCCAAGGCCGCGTCATCGCCGCGTTTAATGCCCATCAACTGAAAAATAAGGCGGGCCAATTCCTGCTGGCGGCGCCGCAGATGGCTCTGAAATATCTGGTGCGATACTTCAGGGTTCAACCGCCCCCCACTCTGCCGCTGGGCCACGTTTTCCCAGCGCAATTGGTCCAGAGTTTCACCGGCGACCACGAAGATTCCCCAGGGCTGGGCGTTACGGGGGGAGGGCGCGTGCGTGGCGATTTCAAGAATCCCGGCGATAATTTCGCGCGGGACTGGGTCAGATTTAAACCCGCGGATACTGTGGCGCCGGCGGATGGCTTCCAGCGCGTCCAATTGTTATTTCACCACCGCGATATCATTCAGATGACACTTCTCATTGTGAGTGTTCAAAACGTAGCGGCCCTTGTTGTAAATAAAACCGGTCAGAGCAGCGGTATCGCTTTTAATATTCCAAAAGTGCCCATTATCAAGGCCGAGGAGGGCGCAGACCAGCAGCATGACTATCACCCGATGGGTGACCAGAACTACCTTGCCGTTATGTTTGGCCACCGCATCTTCAACGAATGAAAAAGCCCGCTGACGAGCGCCAGCGAGACTTTCGCCGCCGGGGAGGACTACCCGTTCGGGATGCGCAATCCAGTTGCCGAAAGCGGGGGAACCCTTCACGTCTTCCACAGTCTTGCCTTGCCACTCACCGAAATCCAGGTCATTAAGGCCATCAACGGGGGTTACCGGCAGATTATGGGCATGGCCGATATATCCGGCGGTC